>JAIVWA010000165.1:0-8526 GCA_049190255.1 Gammaproteobacteria bacterium
GCCGCACCGATGTTGGCCTCTTGCGGAAAAAGAGGATCTTTTTGGAGTTTGAGGCCGTAAAGTGCCAGATTGACAGTGGCCAGGTCCTCCACGAAAAAAACCGCGTGGGGGTTGCCGATGTTCATGCCCACCGGGTCTTGAAGCGGCCCTTCACCTATCTTTAGATGAAGTGTATCCATCTCCTGTGACAGGGGTATCTCATTCCAGTCTGTCCGCACCCTGCCCATCTCAACGGAAACCTGTTTTTCTCCAACCCGGCGGCAGGCAAGCACGCCGCCCCTGGTCTCTATGACGGCTTCTTCGCGGTCGTTTTCTCTCAGCAGAAGCCAGCCGATGCAGCGGGTCGCGTTGCCGCAGGCTTCCACTTCGCGCCCATCCGGATTAATGATTCGTACAAAGGCATAAACTCCGTTGGACCGGGGCGGCTCAACCACGAGCAGCTCATCAGCACCAATGCCCTCGTGCCGGTCACAGATGCGTACGATTTCCGCCACAGAAGGCGTATAGGGCGTCTCGCGCCCATCCACAATGACAAAATCATTGCGCAGACCGTGCATCTTGACAAATGGCCGGCCCACCTGTATCAAACCGGTTTTTGCATCGGAAAACCATGGATGCTGCTGCATAAATTTATATCCTTGCGTGAATTACCGAAAACGGTTTAATGACCGTCATGCAGATGGCAGGCGCAAAAGTGCCCTCCTCCCAGATCGAGTAGCGGCGGCTCCTCTTGCTCACATCTTTTAAATACTTGAGGACAGCGGGTGCGAAAGTAACAGCCGGAAGGCGGATTGATGGGGCTGGGTATCTCGCCTTTTAAAAAGATTGTTTGTTTCTGCTGTTCCGAGGACACCTGGGGAACCGCGGAAATAAGGGCCTTGGTATAGGGATGGGCCATTTGATCGAATACTTCGCTGGTTCGGCCCATCTCCGCCACTTTGCCAAGGTACATGACCGCCATGTCGTCGGACATGTATTTTACCTGGTTCAGATTGTGTGATACCCATAAATAGGTGATGCCCAGTTTATCCTGCAGGTCCTGCATCAAATTCAGGATGGTCGCCGCTGTGGAAATATCAAGACCGGAGGTGGGCTCATCGGCCATGATAAACACCGGATTCAGGGCAATGGCCCTGGCCACCCCGATGCGGCGGGCCTGCCCGCCGGAAAATTCATTGGGAAACTTTACGGCCGCGTCGGGATCAAGGTTAACCGCGTTGAGAAGCTCGGCCACTTCCTGTTCAATGCTTTTTTGACTCTCCGGTTGGCCCTGGCGCATCATGAGCGGTTCGGCAATGATTTGCCCCACGGTCATGCGCGGATTCATGCAGCCGAACTGATCCTGAAAGATAATCTGGGCCTTTTGGCGAAATTCCCTCAATTCCTTTTGATTCATTTTGACAACATCCTGACCCTGGAAAAGAACCTCCCCTTCCAGTGGTTCCACCAGACGAAAGATGGTGTTACCCAGGGTGGATTTGCCGCAGCCGCTTTCTCCCACAAGGCCGAAAGTGCGTCCCTTTTTGATGGTCAGGCTCACGCCATCCACGGCATGAACGATCTTTAATCCCTGTCCGAACCATTTGGACAAAAGGCCCTTGCCCTGAAAAAAATAGGTCTTCAAATTCTTGATTTGGATTAGATCCACTTCCATTTTTGCCTTCCTCTTTTTTGATCTAATAAACAAGCGGACCAATGCCCTTTATCGACTTCAATCAGGGGCGGCACCTCCTGGCGGCACATCTCCTCTGCAAAATGGCAACGGGGATGAAAAGAGCACCCGGACGGCAAGCGGTCCAATGGCGGTACGAAACCGGGAATGGCAAGCAGCCGCTTGCCCTTGGTTTGACGGCTCGGCAGCGATTCCAGCAAGGCGGCGGAATACGGATGCCGGGGATCACCCAGCACGGCCTGGGTCCGCCCCATCTCGAATATCCTGCCGGCGTACATGATCATGATGCGATCCGCCATTTCCGACAGGACCCCCAGATTATGGGTAATGTACAAAATCGAGGTTCCGTACTTATCGGCAAGCTCGGTGATCAGCCGGTTAATCTGGGCTTCGATGGTTACGTCCAGGGCCGTGGTGGCCTCGTCGGCCAGCAGCAAAGAGGTGCCCGACGACAACGCCATCCCAATCATCACCCGCTGTTTCATGCCGCCGGAAAATTCAAACGGGTAATTGGAAATGCGCGCCACCGGATCCGCAATCCCCGTGCTCTCCAGACGTTCGATGGCCTGCTGCCTGAAATCTTTGCGCCGCTTTCGACTCCCGGGATTCTGATATTTATCCTGAACGCGCAGGATATCGGTCATCTGGGTTTCAATCTTAAACACCGGGTTCAGTGCGTTCTGCGGAACTTGAAATATCATGGTGATCTTCTGACCCCGGATCTCCCGCTCCATCTGCTCTTCGGAGAGCTTGAGCAGATCGGTCCCGTCAAAGAAGACCGCGCCGCGTCTGATCTCAGCGACTCTGGGCAGCAGTCTGAGAATGGCCAGTCCCAGGGTGGATTTGCCGCAGCCGCTTTCGCCGGCAACGCCCAGCACCTGGCCTTTTTCAAGACTGAAACTGATCCGATCCAGCGCCCGCATTTTACGACTGCCCAGGTTGTAATCCAGGGTCAAATTACTGACTTCAAGTAAAGGTTCAGACATTATCTTTCCCGCTCCTTTGGATCCAGTGCCACCCGCAACCCTTCACTAAAAAGAGAGAAGGCAATCATCGCCAGGGCAATGGCCAGCGCCGGCCAAAGTATCATCCACGGCGCCGTCTGGATGTATTTGTAACCGTTTCTAAGCATGATTCCCCATGAGGCAGTGGGAGGCCTGACCCCTAATCCGAGGAAAGAGAGACCCGATTCCCAGACAATCATGGTGGCCATGTCCATCCCCAGGCAAACGATCACCGGGGCCATGATGTTGGGGGTGATATGCCGCAATATGATTTTAAGTCGTGTCAGTCCCATGGCCTCGGCCGCCTTAACATAGTCGGCTTCCTTTACGGATAAAGTCTGGGCCCGGGCCACCCGCCCATAAAAAGGAAAAGCGGTGAAAGCCAGTGCGACGACCACGTTGAACAGCGAGGGCCCCAGCACGGCCACAATGGCCAGGGCTAAAATGATCTGGGGAAACGAACGCACGATATCGAACAGCCAGATAATGAAGTAATCGATCTTTTTACCCTCGTTGTATCCGGACAGCACCCCCAGAAACACACCGACAATGGACGAAAGCGTTACCGCACCGAAGGCCACCATCACGGCGATACGGCAGCCGTAGATGATACGGGAGAAGAGATCGCGTCCCAGGTAGTCGGTGCCAAAAAAATGATCGAGGCTGGGGCCTGCAAACCGGTGCATGATGTCCTGGGCGTTCGGGTCGTAAGGGGATATCCATTGGGCACCGATGGCGCACAGGAGCATGATGGAGATAAAAATACCACCCCACAAACCGCCTTTGACCTTAACGACGGCGCGCAAGGTCACGCGCAGCGTGTCAGTCCACTTGCGTTTAAGGGTCAATTGAGCGGGACTGATTCCAGCCTCGGTTTGATTGATAGTTTCTGTTTTCACAGGACGTTTCCTCTGTTAGTCGTACTGGATCCGCGGATCCACAAAAGCATATGATATGTCGGCAATTAAATTGGCCAGGACAAACAAAATGGTAGCCACCAGGATGCCGCCCTGAACCACTGGAAAATCGCGGGCATAAACCGCATCAACGATCAGTTTGCCCAGGCCCGGCCGGCTGAAGATGATCTCCACAAAAACCGCGCCGCCCAAGAGCTTGCCCACCCCCAGGCCGATAACGGTGATGGAAGGAATCACCGCATTTTTCAAAGCGTACCGATAAGCAATGGCCCGTCTGGGGATGGCAAATGCCCGGGCGGTACGGATGTAGTCCGCATCCAGAACATCCAGCATCGATTCACGCGTAAGCCGGGCCAGATAGCCCACCCATCCGATGCCCAGGGCCGTGGCCGGCAGAATCAGATGCACGGCAATATCGATCGGATCACCCGCGGCACCGGCGCCCAAAGCAGGCAACAATGGGATTTGAACGCAAAATAAAAGCATTAAAAGCAATGCGGCCACAAAATCGGGCATGGCCACGCCCAGAAGTGAAGCGATGGTCACAAATCCCCCGATGGGGCTGTCCCGCCGGACGGCGGCAAATGCCCCCAACAGGATGCCGATAAGAGCGGCAACGCCCAGGCTGGTTACGGCCAGCAAAGCGGTGTGAGGCAGTGCCTCGACAAGCAGCGCGCTGACCTTATGGCCCGACCAGACGGAAGTCCCCAAATCACCCTTGGCGATCCCGATCAGGTAATAGCCCAACCTCACCGGCATCGCGCGGTCGAGATGCAGCCGCTGGTTAAGCGCTGCCACCAGCTCAGGTGTTGCCCGGGGACCTAACATGGCCGACGCCGGATCACCGGGCATCAGGTAGGTCAGACTAAATAGAATAATCAATACACCGAGCAAGGTCGGAATCACCCAGAGCGCTCTTTTGATGATGTATTTCAACATTTTTTTATCTCTTTTCCCTGCATGACGATTGCCGGATCAGGCAGACACTTCAGCCGGAATTGGCTGCAGTGTCTGCCAAATACACTTATTTGAAGCTCATCGTCCAAGGCGTCATTCGGCCGTTGGGATAAATTGCACCGATATTCACGTTGTTTTGAGCGATCCAGACCTTTGTTCCGTGGGTCAACCAGATCGCCCAGCAATCTTTATCCGTCAGCTTTTGGGCATCCACATAAATCTGGTTTCGTTTTTGAGGATCGATCTCACTGGCACCCTTTTTGATCAGCTCGGTAAACTCGGCGTTGCGCCACTGACTCGGATTCCAGGATTCACCGGCAAACCATTGCATAATATAATACGGATCGATGGTAGAGGTATAAAACTGGATGTAGGCATCAGTCTCGCCTTTGTTGGCAGCGTCATTAAACGCCCCGATCTCTTTAACTTCAATGACAACATCAATGCCCGCCTTGGCGGCATCGGCCTTTATCACTTCAGCCATGATTCGCTCAGCGTCGTTGCTGGGAATAAAGAGCTTGACTTTAAATCCGCCGGATTTACCGGCTTTTTTCATCAGACGTTTTGCCTTGTTAATGTCCTGCTTGTAGACCGGAGCATCGGACCAGTAGTCAGGAAGACCGGGCGGCAATACCGTGTTGGCCCGTTTGGCCGTACCATAAAAAGCTGCTTCAACAATATTGTCAACGTTCACGGCATACCGGAACGCCTGACGAAGTTCAAGTTTATCAAAGGGCGGTTTATTAACGGTCATGCCGAGCCAGTACGTTTTCAAGGCCGGCGTGGAGTATACATTGAATTTGGGATTCTTTTTAAAAGATTTAACATTGATCATGGCAGAGCGGCCGATGTTGATCTCACCGGTTCTGAGAGCCGTCTCACTAGTACTGTCTTCGACGATAGGAAGAAAGGTTACTTTTTTGATTTTTGGGCTTTGCCCCCAGTAGCCATCGAATGCAGCCAGTTTAACATGTGTTTTAGGCTTCCAGGAGGCCAGCTGGTAGGGACCGGTACCAATCGGATCTTTGCTGAATTTCTCCTGCCCCACTTTTTCGACCGCTTTTTTAGAAACAATCAGGCCCGAATTCATGGGCAGCGCCGATGTGAACAGGTTGGCCATTTTATTTTTTAAAATTAATTTAACCGTGTATTTATCGATCACTTCTACCTTCTCCAACAGCTTCCAGGTGCCTTTCTCCGGAGATTTGGCTGCAGGATCAATAATTCGCTCAAAGGAGAACTTGACATCTTCGGCCGTCATTTCACCAAAGCCTTTGTGGAACTTAACGTTTTTGCGAAGATGAAAAACAACCGACTTTCCGTCAGAGGCCACTTCCCACGATTCAGCCAGATCAGGTACGATCTCCCAGCTCCCCTCTTTGTACTTTACCAATCCATTGTAAAGACAACTCATAATCATAAGCTCCCTCTCACCACTGGTCATCCAGCCGGGATCGAAGGTGCTGATGTCCTCCCACGTGGCTATCTTGAGCTCATCTTTACCCCCTGCTGAAACTGATAAGGAAAAGAGCATCAAAGATGCCGCCACTATCATCAGTATCTTTCCAATCTTCATTTTTGTCTTCATTTTCCCCTCCTTTAAGAATAAATGGTTTTTGCCAATTGTGTCCGCTCCAGGGAGCAGAGAAGTCCAGAGGACATATTGGGTATTAGGCATTAGACAGTTATCAATTTAATTTAAATAGAAAAGACAGAGCGCAGCGATTCCTTCATTCATCATTAGTTCCGCCGGAGGCGGATCATTTGTCATTTTCTCGGTTCTCTCCGGTCTGCCGACATTACCTTCTTTGCCGCCTGCTGCCAGGAATAGACCGGCGGCAGCTCGGCGACCTCGGACTCCGACACCACATCCAGAAATACAGGCCCGTCATGACTGAAGGCGGTGTCCAGGGCGCTCTCCAGTTCATCTGCCGTGGTAACACGATAGCTCTTTATCCCGAAAGCGCTTGCCACGGCCGACATGTCACCGGGTGTAAAATCCACCGACATAAAACGGCCGCCCGAGTGAATGGCCTGAAGGGCCTTGATCCACCCGAAAGTACCGTTGTTGAAGTGGATCAGCACGGCCGGGACGTTCAGCCGGGCCAGGGTCTCCAGCTCGCCGGCCGACATACCCAGCGATCCGTCCCCGAACAGGCCCACTACTCTGGCGTCCGGCCGGGCCAGCCACGCGCCAACAACGGCCGGGATGGCGTATCCCAGCCCGCCGTATGCCCGGGGAATGATGAAACGGGACCCGCCGCCTCTAAGCCTGAGAAACTGGGTGATGTAAGGTGTCGGGGTTCCGGCGTCAGCGATGACCACGGCCGATTCGGGCAGTCTGCGATTGACAGCATGGATCACGCGCTGGGGCTTGATCGGAACCGCCTCGGATTCCAGCTGGTTCAAGGAACTGCTCCAGAAGGCGTCCCGATGTCGATTCAGTTCCTGTACCCACTCGGACTCCGGACGCTGATCATCTCTTTGCCTGAGAAGCGCATACAGGTCCTCCAAAACAAGCCTGGCATCACCGGCCACACTCTGGTGGTTGTCGTAGTTGTTGGCCAGCATGGTGGGATCAATATCGATCTGGAGAATTTTCACCTCCGGCCTCGGAGAGGGTCTGGTCCACTTAATGGTGGAAACCGAGCCCATCTTGCACCCCACATAAAGCAGTGTGTCGCCTTCATCGACGGCTTTGTGGGCGTGGGGGTGATAGCCGTTATCTCCGATCACCCCTAAGGCCAGGGGATGATCATCGGGCATGATTCCCTGGCCTGAAATGGTGGTGGCCACCGGGATCGACAACTGCTCGGCCACGCTTCTGATCATATCGCCGGCTTGAGAATGGACCGCTCCGCCGCCGGTGATAATTACCGGCTTTCGGGCTGTGACCAGCAAATCGGCCAGCCGGCGGATACTCTCCGCGTGGCCGCGGGTGCGGTAGGCCGGATAGCAGCGGCATTCCTCTTCGGCATAAATGGCTGCCTTGCCGCCGTTCATCTGTCCGGTCATGACCTCTTCAGGGAAGGCCAGGTGGACGGCCCCCGGACGTCCGGTGGTGGCGATACGAAAGGCTCTTCTTAAGGTCTCGGGGATTTTGTCTGTATGTTTTAAAAAGCTGGACCACTTGGTGACCGGTTCAAAAAGTTTGTGGTGATCCAGTTCGGTGATGGTGCCTTTGCCTTCGCCGGCAAGAGATACGCCGGAAGTGAGGAGAAGGACGGGGATTGATGATGCGTTCGCTTCGGCAATACCCGGTATGGAATAAAGGGCGCCGGCCCCGCTGGGACATTCACAAACAGCCGGACGATGAGTCAGGCGAGCGTAAGCATCGGCCATGAAGGCGGCCGAGCGCTCATCCCTGGCCAGCACATGCCGGATGCGCGGAGAGGCTTCGTAAAGGGCATCATAAAGAGGCAGGCTGGTATCGCCGGGAACGCCAAAAACGACCTCAACTCCGTATGCCAGAAGCATTTCGACCACAGCCTTTGCGCCAATCATGGGGACTCCTGTCAACTTTCGTTATGCGTTGATCATCTCCGGAGAAATCCCGGCACCCGGCGGTCCAAACTGTGGAATTATTTAGAAGTCAATCTGCTCCGCTTCCGCCAGCCTGTTCTGCATCCCTTCCAGAGCGTTGTTGCGTATGTTGCGGATGTGTCGCCGCATTGCCTTGCGTGCCGCCGAGACATCCCGGGTGGCCACCGCGTCGAAAATGGCCTGATGTTCCAGACCGGCACTTTCCTGGGGACGTGAAAAGATCAGTTCCTGTCCGAATCTGAGGTATAAAAAATCGAACAGATACCGTAAAATCCGGATGCTGAGGTGCTGGTCTGAAAGGCCGGCCAATGTCATGTGAAAATTGATATCCTTTGCCAGTCTCAGATTCAGGGAGCCGCTGCGGCTGGCTGCAAGATAGTCGTCCAGGGCCTGTTTGAGCTCTTTTTCGTCATCATCACCAAGATTTTCGATG
>JAIVWA010000166.1:0-8504 GCA_049190255.1 Gammaproteobacteria bacterium
CAATTTTCGGCCCGACCGGTTAGCCGTTTATACCGCTTGTGGCGGGGGGTGTTTCCGCATGCTGCTACTCCTCGTTAAATTGACCCTAAGCCGGATAAATCGGAAATCCGAAATAGGGTGCGTAATTATTCACCGCAGAGACGCAAAGAACGCAAAGGAAAAAAATTTACCCTCAGCGTTCTCTGCGTCTCTGCGGTGAACTATCAAAAAGAAACAAATACAGCCTGGAAAACATCTTTCAGGAGAATAAGAATGGCCGAAACCAAACCAGCAGTAGAATCAAAAACCCGAACGGCCTGGGTTATTGCCAAAAGTCTTGCCGTTATCGGTGTGTCCCTCAGTTTGTTTCAGCTATACACTGCCGGTTTGGTGGCCATGACCGCCATGCGGCACCGATCGGTATTTTTGACCTGTATCCTGGTGATGGCGTTTTTAACGAAGCCTCTTTACCGGGGAGCGCGCAAAGACCGACTCAACCCGGCTCTGGCAATTGATTTGATCCTCGTCGCGATTGCGGTCGGCATCGGGGCCTACATTTTTATTGATCTGCAGGGCATCTTCGAGCGTCAGGGAGACTGGAGCCGGTGGGATTTTGTAGTCGGCATCACTCTGATTCTGCTGGTGCTGGAGGCCACCCGCCGGGTGATCGGCTATAATTTAATGATCATTGCCTGCCTGGCGCTGCTGTTCGCTTATTTCGGCCCCTATGTGCCGGACCTGCTCGTTCATAAGGGTTACAGTGTCGAACGTATTGCCACCACTTTGTCGCTGACCACTGAAGGCATATTCGGATTACCAACGGGGGTGGCATCCACCTTTGTTTTTATATTTATTTTGTTCGGTTCATTTCTGGATAAAACCGGGGCCGGTAAATTTTTTATCGATATGTCCTACTCCGTTACCGGACGTTTTTCCGGAGGGCCTGCCAAGACCGCCGTCATCGCCAGCGGGTTTATGGGATCGGTGGCCGGCAGCGCGGTTGCCAACGTGGTGGCCACCGGATCCTTTACGATTCCCATGATGAAAAAAATCGGCTACCGCAAACATGTGGCCGCGGCCGTGGAGGCGGCGGCCTCGACCGGAGGGCAGCTGATGCCGCCGATCATGGGTGCCGGTGCGTTTCTCATGGCCGAATTTACCCAGACGCCCTATCTTGAGATCATTAAAATTGCGTTTATACCGGCGGTTCTTTACTTTTTCTCCGTCATTCTGTTCGTGCATTTTGAAGCCCAAAAACAGGGCATCTGGGGGCTTCCGAAAGAAGAGCTGCCGCGCTTTGGCGAGACCATTAAAGATGGTATTCACTTTATCATTCCGGTTGCTATTCTCGTTACGGTGCTGATGATGAACTACAGCCCGATGATGGCCGGTTTCATTGCCGTTCTCGCAGTTTACTTCACCGCCATGGTTCGCAAGCAGTCACGAATTTCTTTTCGAACCCTGCTTAAAACCCTGGAACAGGGGGCACACAACGCCATCATGGTAGCCGTAGCCTGTGCCGCCGCCGGCATTATCGTAGGGATTGTGAACCTGACCGGTACCGGGCTTCGCTTTTCTTCCCTGGTGGTATCGCTTTCCCAGGGAATCCCGCTGCTGGCCTTGATGCTGGTCGCACTGACGTCTCTTTTGCTGGGGATGGGATTGCCGGTGACGGCTTCATACATTGTTTTGATTATTCTGGCCGGCCCCGGCCTTATGGACCTGGGGATTCCTCTGCTGACCGCCCACATGGTGGTTTTCTGGTACAGCCAAGACGCCAATGTCACCCCGCCGGTGGCTCTGGAATCTTTTGCGGCAGCGGGCATTGCCGGTTCAAGCCCCATGAAGACCGCTTTTACTTCCTGGAAACTGGCTAAAGGGCTTTATATCATCCCCATCATCATGGTTTACCATCCGCTGCTTTTAAACGGCACAACCGCTGAGGTGCTGCTGACAATCGTATTGTCCACCCTTGCCATAATTGCCTTTGTTGTCTGTCTGGAACGCTACTTTCTAACCGCACTCAGCTGGCCGGAAACCATCCTGCAGGCGATCACCGCCGTCATGCTTATCTGGGCCGATCCCACCGTCAACTACATAGGCATTGCCCTGTTCCTGGCCCTGGTGATTTTTCAGATTTTTATGAAAAAGAAAAGGACCGGTCATAAGCATCGGTCCCTTTGAAAAATGGCAATCGCCGGCGCTGTTTCTTTCACCGGCTACCAACGCCCACGGTAACGGTCGGCTCAACCCCAGGGTGATTAATACGATCTTCAACATAAAGAAATTCAAAAAAAGCTTCTGGGGGAGAACTTTTTAGAACATATCCATCAATAAATACCCCCTGCGTCCGTGGCGCCTGTGATACCGGGCAAAGCCGACCTTGATCTCCCGCATAAATTCGGCCGGAAATATCGTAAAAACAACGCGATTAAATTTATGGATATTCATAAATTATCGCGTTGTTTTTTTGTTTATTGACAAAAACAAAGCGTTGTTTTATACTTTATAAGAAAAAAAAGTTTAATATATTTATTCATATTCGGAAAAGGTCAACGCAATATGATAAGATTTGCGGCCAATGCGTTTGAAAACTGGCTGAAAAACAAAAATCGGAAACCCATGGTATTGAGAGGCGCCAGACAGGTTGGGAAAACCTGGCTGGTACGTGACTTTGCAAAGCGCCAAAAACTCAAATTGGTGGAATTAAATTTCGAGCGGCTCCCAGGCCTGGCAGACCTGTTTTCCGAAAATGACCCTGTCGAGATCCTTAAAAATATTGAAGCGGAATTAGCGCTAACCATAAAACCCGATTCATCACTACTTTTTTTGGATGAAATCCAGGCCGCGCCCCAGTTATTTTCAAAACTTAGATGGTTTAAAGAAGAAATACCAAACCTTCCCGTAATCGCTGCAGGGTCATTACTGGATTTTGCATTAAATAAATACCAATACAGTATGCCGGTCGGACGTATTACCTATTTTCACCTTGAACCAATGTCCTTTTTCGAGTTTGTTATAGCGACCGGCAATGAAGCACTTTTTAAGAAAATGTCGTCCTTCAGCCTCGAATCAAGAATGCCTGAATCGCTGCATAAAAAATGCTTGATCCTTTATCACGACTATTGCTTTGCTGGCGGAATGCCCGAAGTTGTCCGGGAATGGGTAAACAGTAAAAATTTAAAATCCTGCATAAAAATACAGCAGGATTTGTTAGCGACCTATCGTGATGATTTTCATAAATACGGTGGCGCAATCGATGCCGGAATGCTCAATAAAATCCTGCTTTCCATATCCGAGCAATTGGGAAATAAATTTATATACAGCCGGGTGGATCCGGCAAAAAAGCTGGTTCCGATTAAAAAAGCTTTATCCCTGCTTTGCCAGGCAAAAGTATGCACCAAAGTTCTGCATACGACCGGCAACGGCTTACCTTTAGGAGCGCAATCCAACGAAAAGTTTTTTAAAGCACTCATGTTGGATATCGGTTTAATTTCAGTCCAGCTGGGACTTTCATCAATCAAACATGCCGAAGCAAAAAATATTATCTTTTCAAACAAGGGGGGAGTGGCGGAGCAGTTTGTCGGACAGCAGTTACGCGCCTGCCAGACGCCGTTAGAGTCTGGGCAGCTGTTTTACTGGCAAAGGACGGGAGGAAGACTGGGTGAAATCGATTATGTAACTCAATATGGCAACCGCGTAGTTCCTGTTGAAGTAAAATCGGGGTCGGCCGGCAGCATGAAATCACTGCACCAGTTCATGGCCGAAAAGAGGCTTAACTTTGCTGTTCGCTTCAATATAAACCAGCCATCGGTGGAAAACATCAGGGTAAAAACGACCTTGGGTAAACCCGTATCATACCGGCTTCTTTCGCTACCGGTATATTTGACAGAACGTCTTGATGACCTAATTTCATCGGTGATGAAGCTTTGATTTAGCGTAGGAGTTGTTTCACATTGCAACCTGTAATGTAATCAACACAAAAAACTTACTAGGGATGCGGAAACGAAAACGCCCCTTTTAATATCTTGATGTAATTTAATTTTAGAGTTATATTATTGATTATAATATGGAAAGAACCCTAATCTAAAATCGGGAGCGGATCATATCTGACCCCGATTTTTTTTAATTCCCTGATGATAGAATGTTAATGCAAGGTATTATTGTTAAACATAGAAATAGACCAAGCGTAGCGATTCTATCGTTTGACATTCGACATTCGACATTCGTCATTCCCGCCGCAGGCGGACAGGAGGTTTGCCATTAAACAGAACAGCCTGTTTGAAAACGGGACCAGGGCAGCCTACAACGCTTCGTCCCTGGAAGTGTTAAAGGGTCTTGATCCGGTCAGACGCCGGCCGGGTATGTATACCGACATCACCCGGCCAAACCATCTGGCCCAGGAAGTTATCGACAACTCCGTTGATGAAGCCATTGCCGGTTTCGCCAAACGGATTGATGTCATTTATCACAAAGACGGTTCGCTGGAAGTAAGTGATGATGGCCGTGGTATGCCGACCGATTTGCATCCTGACGAAAAGATGACGGGCGTCGAGGTCATCATGACCAAATTGCATGCCGGCGCCAAATTCGGCAATAAAAATTATCAATTTTCAGGCGGCCTGCATGGCGTCGGCGTATCCGTGGTAAATGCCCTGTCCACCCGGCTTGAGGTGGAAATTAAGCGGGGCGGCAATAAATACACGATTAGTTTTAAAAACGGTAAAAAAGGATCCCAGCTAAAAAAAATAGGCACGGTTGGAAAACGCAACACCGGCTCAACCGTTCGTTTTTGGCCCGATGGCAAATATTTCGATACGGTTAAATTTTCGGTGCGCAAGCTAAAACATGTATTGCGTGCCAAAGCGGTCCTGTGTCCTTGTCTGACAGTCACTTTTACCAATAACCATACCAATGAAACTGATTCCTGGTATTTTGAGGATGGTCTCAGAGACTATCTGCTTGAAAGCCTCGCAGATTACGATCGAATTCCGGAAGAGCCCTTTATTGGGGATCAAGAGGGTAAAGAAGAAGTTGTCAGCTGGGCCGTTATCTGGCTGCCGGATCAGGGGCAAATGATTGCCGAAAGTTATGTCAACCTGATTCCGACCACCCAGGGCGGCACCCATGTCAATGGTTTTCGAAGCGGCTTGCTGGCGGCCGTGCGAGAATTTTGTGAATTTCGCAATCTGATTCCGCGCGGTCTCAAGCTTACCGCGGATGATATTTGGGACAAGTGCAGTTATGTTTTGTCGGCCAAGCTGAACGACCCGCAACTTTCCGGACAAACCAAAGAACGTCTGGGCTCGCGGCATTTTGCATCCTTTGCCTCGAATGTGGTCAGAGACGCTTTTGCGCTGTGGCTCAACCACCACACCGAAGCGGGTGAAAAATTGGCCGAAATGGCGATTGAAAGTGCCCGCCGAAGACTGAAAGCCGCTAAAAAGGTCGTACGCAAAAAAGTGGGCAGCGGCCCCACCCTTCCCGGCAAACTGGCCGACTGTATTTCTCAGGACCCTGCTGAAAGCGAGTTGTTTTTGGTGGAGGGAGATTCCGCAGGCGGCTCTGCCAAACAGGCGCGCGACAAACAAACCCAGGCCGTGCTCCCTTTGAGGGGTAAAATATTGAACACCTGGGAAGTGGAGACCGCAGATATACTAAAATCGAGTGCCATTCATGATATTGTGGTTGCGGCAGGTGTTGATCCGGGTACCACGGACCTTTCAGGACTGCGCTACCGAAAAATAATTATCCTGGCCGATGCCGACTCCGATGGACTTCATATTGCCTCGTTGCTCTGTGCGCTGTTTCTCAGGCATTTCAGGCCGCTGGTTGAAGCCGGAAATATTTTTGTTGCCATGCCGCCGCTATATCGAATCGATCAGGGGAAAAAAGTTTTTTACGCCCTGGATGAAATGGAAAAGGATGATATAGTGAAAAGATTGAACGGTTCACCCAAAAAAGGCAAGCCAAATGTTCAACGTTTTAAAGGTCTGGGAGAAATGAATCCTCCCCAGTTGAGAGAGACGACCATGCTGCCCGATTCGCGGCGCTTGGTCCAGCTTACCTTCAATGGAAAGAAGAGTATTTTCGAAACCATGGATATGCTGTTGGCCAAAAAAAGATCCCGGGATCGTAAACGCTGGCTTGAGAAAGAAGGAGACTTGGTTGATCAGGAAGTCATTTAGATGGAATCGTTCCAAGGTTCAAAGGTTAAGTGGACAAAGATCATTTGTTCTTAATTTATGAAGCACTTGCATGACAATAGTTTCTTTTTCGATTAGACCGGCCGTTTTTTTGGCCGGCGGCTGGGCTGAACCCAGAACCCAGAACCTCTGAACCTTTATTAATGGAGTAATTAGTATGTCAGCAACCGAAGTAATATCATATGATGGTGTTGAGCAACTTGCGCTGGATGACTTTGTAAAGCCCTCATATCTGAACTATGCCATGTATGTTATTAAGGATCGGGCCCTGCCGTATATCGGTGATGGTTTAAAGCCGGTCCAACGCCGGATTGTCTATGCCATGAGCGAACTGGGCCTGAGCGCCACCACCAAGCACAAAAAGTCGGCGCGCACGGTCGGCGACGTTTTGGGCAAATTTCATCCCCATGGCGACAGTGCCTGCTATGAAGCCATGGTGCTGATGGCCCAGGATTTTTCCTATCGCTATCCGTTGGTCGACGGGCAGGGCAACTGGGGATCCAACGCCGCCCCCAAAGAATTTGCCGCCATGCGCTACACCGAGGCCCGCCTTTCCGCCTATGCCGATGTCTTTCTCAGTGAACTTTCAATGGGCACGGTTGATTGGACACCCAATTTCGACGGAACTCTCAGCGAACCACGGATGCTTCCTGCCAGACTGCCCAATGTCATTTTAAATGGCGCCACTGGAATTGCGGTCGGCATGGCAACCGACATCCCGCCGCATAACCTGAATGAAATTGTCACTGCCTGCATTACACTGATTGACGAACCAAAGGCATCCCTTGAGGATATCTATCAAATCATACCGGGGCCTGATTTTCCGACCGGAGCGGAAATTATTACACCCGCAGAAGAAATTCTTAATATTTATCGATCCGGGCAGGGTGTGATTCGAATGCGGGCAACCCATGAATACGAAAATGGTGATATCATTATCACTTCGCTTCCCTACCAGGTTTCGCCGACCAGGGTGATCGAACAGGTGGCGTTGCAGATGCGGGAGAAAAAACTTCCCATGGTTTCCGACATTCGTGATTTGTCCGACCAGGACGAGCCGACACGCCTTATGATCATGCCCCGCTCCAACCGGGTGGACAAAGAAGCCTTGATCAGCCATCTGTTTGCAACCACCGATCTTGAAAAAAGCGTTAAAGTAAATATGACCGTGATCGGGCTAAACCGCAAACCGCAAACACTCGGGCTTCTGGAAACCTTAAAACAATGGCTTAAATTCAGAAGGCAGACGGTGGTTCGTCGGCTGGAGTTTCGCTTAAACAAAATCAAGGAGCGGCTGCACATCCTTGACGGATTGTTGGTCGCCTATCTTAACCTGGATGAAGTGATAGGGGTTATTCGAGAAAGCGACGAACCCAAACCGGTTTTAATTAAGAAATTTAAGCTGAGCGACATACAGGCTGAGGCAATATTGCGGATACGGCTGCGCCAGCTGGCAAAACTGGAAGAGATCAAAGTCAAAACGGAAAAAAAGGAACTGGCCAAAGAAAGAGATTGGATCGAGAAAACCCTGGCATCGAATCAGCGCCTTAAAACACTGATGAAAAAAGAGCTCAGCGAAGATGCCCAAAAACACGGCGATGAGCGCCGGACCTTAATCGTCGAACGTAAAGAAGCCAGGGCTATCAGGGAGGCGGAGCTCACAGCAGTCGAGCCGGTTACCGTTGTGCTGTCAGCCGGGGGCTGGGTGCGGGCGGCCAGGGGGCACGACATAGATCCAGACAGTCTTAGTTATAAAGCCGGTGATGAATTTTTAAGTGCCGCCCGAGGTAAAACCATCCAGCCTTCAATCTTTATTGACATAAGAGGCAGGGCCTATTCTTTGCCGGCCCATACGCTGGCATCGGCCCGTGGACAAGGTGAACCGCTGACCGGCAAGCTGACGCCTTCGGAAGGGGCCAGATTTCTAGCGGTTGTAATGGGATCTGCCGATCAAAGGGTGCTGCTTGCCAGTGATGCCGGCTATGGTTTTATAACGGAGCTTTCTAATCTGGTGACCAAAAACACCAAGGGCAAAGCTATGCTCACCGTCGCCAAAGACTGCGAGGCACTGCCGCCGGTATATGTTAATAATTACGAAACAGACTATCTGGTTGCCATTACCACGGAGGGCCGCATGCTGGTTATCCCCGCCGCAGTTTTACCGGAGCTTCCCAGGGGCAAGGGCAACAAAATCATTCAAATCCCGCCGGCCAGGGTCAAAAAACGTGAAGAGTATCTCAAATTAATAGAGATAATCCCCCAGGATACCACAATTAAGATCCACGCCGGTAAACGCTATATTCGCCTGACACCGTCAAA
>JAIVWA010000167.1:0-8431 GCA_049190255.1 Gammaproteobacteria bacterium
TAACCAGTAAAAAATTAATCAATAAGGAAAAGGACTATCTCAAGCAGACCCTTGAGCTTGCCTTTGAGATTTTTGGTCGGGGGATCAAAAAGACCGATTGAGCAAGAGGGCTCAATCGGGTGGAATTCGGAATGCGGAATGCGGAAAAAGAAATGATTGAATGTCTGATTTTCATATTTTCCGCATTCCGCATTCCAACTTCCGCATTCCTTGGTGCCTGACACCCGACACCATCAGTTTCTTACAATAGGTTGCTACAAAAACTCCTGCAAGAGATCAATAAAGCTTGGTGATTTCATCCGTTTCAAATTGGGGCCAGGGCGTCGGCCGCTTGTTTTTTTCGGCCGTGATTCCGCATCCTGGTTCCAGAACCTCACCAATGCAGGTGACGGCAATACCTGCCTTGCCGATTGCCGTCATAAGCGCTTCACAACCCGCTTCACGGCAGCAGATCAACAGGCTGCCGGAGCCGATCAGCCCCAGGGGATCAATATTCAGCAATTGACCGATTTTACGGGTTTGAGCATAGACGGGAATTGTGTCCATATCGATTTTGATCCGATGTCCGCCGGCAATGCCAAGTTCCTCCAGAGCGGTGGCCAACCCGCCTTCTGTGACATCGTGCATGGCGCTTGTGGCCTCGAATTGAGCCGCAATTTTCGCTTCCGTCAGGATACTGATGTTGGCCAGAAACTGTCGACTGATGCCTATTTCTGATTCGTTCATCCCAAAGTTTTTTAATCGATCACCGAATTCCCGGGCAATAATTGCGGTGCCTTCCACCGCCACGCCCTTGGTGAGCAGCACACGGTCGCCGGCGGCCATGTTACGTTTATCGATCAGATTGTTCCTGGTGACGGTTCCCGCCATCATTCCGGTTACCACCGGTCGCGTGACGGCGTCCGTAATCTCGGTATGTCCACCGCACAGGGTGATGTCCCATTTTCTGCAAAACGTTTTCAGCTCGTCGAATACATAACGTATTTCTGAAGGGGTTACACCGGATGGGAACAACAGGGTTGTCAGCAACCATCTGGGTTTGGCCCCCGAGGTTGCAATATCATTGGCATTGATCAAGACGGCGTATTGGCCGATGGAATCCGTGGCAAAGGTGATGGGGTCAGATTTGAGTACCAAAACTTCCTCGGGATCAACGTTTACTGCAGCGGTATCCTCGCCAACACCTGGATTAATTATAATTGAGGGATCATCGAAAATAAACTGGTTTAAAAATTCCCGCAGAAGGTCGTTGGGTAGTTTTCCAGGGGGCAACGGTGTGGCCAACCGCACAATCGGCATTAAATCTTCTAATTGTAAAATGTGAAATCTCTCCCCCCTCTCGGTTTTCCCAACGGGTAGGGATGGATTTAAAACAACGGTCACAGCCCCGATTTTTTGGGCGTTTTGAAGAAACGCCGGGTCAGCGCTTACGGCCAGAACCTGATCCAGGGGTAAATTCATTTGGTCCGCCGCAAGTTGAATTGGATCGGTGACAGAACTGTGGGCCAGCAGTTGCTCCCGGCTGATAACCGCACCGAGATCCGAGATGCTGATAAAAGGCAGCGCCTCCAGTATTTTGCGAACAGAGGTCAGACTGCGGTGGCTGACGATTGCCAGGCCAAGTTCCTTTCTTTCAAGATAATGGGCGATTGCCTCGGCGCCGGGTGCCGGTTTGGCAGGGTCGGCAGCGCTAAGCTCGTGTTCTTCCAGCACTGTCAAAACACGGCTTTTCTTCTCAGCCTTCGACATTCCCCTCACATAATCGAGGATGGATATTTCGGGCGGGCAGCCGATCTCTGCCTTCAGGGCTTTGGCCTCAAGGATATCTTTTTGGACCAGGGTGCTTTCCAGATGTAAAATTACGGCTTTTATATGCATTGTTGGGTGTGTCTTACAGATTTAGGGATGGATCCTTTCTATATTTTGGCATCAGAATGCTTGACAGAAAGCCGTTCAAATGTCAAATCTTTCCCCAATGAAAATTTTGCTTATATATCCCTATTTTCTCGAAACACGGGTGTTCACCGCCGAAGATGTCAGTACCGTGCCCCTGGGAGTTTATTATGTGGCAGCTGTTTTAAAGGAAAATAATTATGACTTGGAAATCTTAAACTGGCACAACATCAATGCTACCCCGGAGAAAATCAAGGAAATTATTGTCGAAAAAAAGCCGGAGGTTATCGGTTTTTCCATCCTGCATGGCAATCGGTGGGGAGGAATAGAAATAGCCAGGATTGCCAAAAAAATTGATCCGACGGTAACCATTGTATTCGGCGGGGTTGGCGCCACCTTCCTGTGGGAACATTTTCTCAGCCATTTCAGCGAAGTTGATTACGTGGTGATCGGAGAAGGGGAGCGCACCTTTCTAAATCTGGTTAAACACCTTGAATCGGATCATTTGCAGAAGATCGAAACCCTTAACGGTTTGGCCTATAGAAAAAACGGCCGGGCCTTTCGAACCGCTGATGCCGCCGCCGTCAACCGCCTGGACGACCTGCCGGATCCGGCCAAATATTTTACCTACCAGCATCTTTCCCTGACACGCGGCTGCGCGGGAAACTGCAACTTTTGCGGGTCTCCCCGGTTCTGGGGGCGAAATGTCAGGTTTCATTCGGCCGACTACTTTGTCGGACAACTGCAGCGTTTATATCAAAAAGGTATTCGTTTCTTTTATTTCTCCGATGACACCTTCACGCTAAACAAGAAACGGGTCATTGAAATTTGCAGAAAAATCATTGATAAAGAAATGAATATCGCTTGGAACGCCATATCCCGCGTGGATTATATCAGCGAAGAGATCATTTACTGGATGCGAAAGGCCGGTTGCATTCAGATTAGCTACGGGGTTGAAAGCGGTTCGGAAAAGATAAGAAACTTTTTACAAAAAAAAATCGCCGCCGGCGCGATACAAAATGCTTTCGACCTGACCCAGAGATACGGTATCATGGCCCGGGCCTATTTTATTTACGGCTGCCCGCAAGAAAGCCGGCAAACCATCCAGGAAACCATGGACCTGATCGACCGAATCAAACCTTTGAGTGCGGTCTTTTATATTCTTGACATATTCCCCGGCACCCGTCTGTATGAGGATTTCAAGCATCGGTTAAAGCGCACGGACGATGTCTGGTTAAATCGAATCGAAGACATCATGTATTTTGAGACCGATCGGAATTTGACCCGGGAATTGATATTGACCTTCGGACAAATACTTCGATCCCACTTTTATAATAGCCTGTCCGGGTTCGTTGACGCTGTGGACCTGATTGACAAAGAAGACCTCTATCCGCTGCACTCAAAATTCTTTTCACGGTTGGCCATGACCTTTGATTATGGGGATTATTCGCGTATCGAGGAGATAAAAAATAAAGACACCATCGCCGTCAAATTGTATCAACGCGCTTTAGGTTATGCTCCCAATGCCGAAGCGTACCTGGGGCTCGGGGTTTTATACCAGAAACGGGGCGCCGGCCGGGAATCCATCGACATCCTATCCCGGGGATTGGCCCATTTCCCCGATGATGCCCGGCTCAACATCTGTATGGGAGTCAGCCGCATGAACCTGGAGCAATGGGACGAAGCATTATCCCGCTTTCTTGAATTTCAGGATGTAAAAGAAGCCGTTCGTTTTGCAGCGCTCTGTTACAAAGCTTTGGGGGACCAAAAAAAATCGGCGGCCTTACTACAAAGCTTCGAGCAGATGGAATAAAATCATGGAATTTTAAATATTTGCGAGTTCTCAGGTCTATTGGCGGTACACGGCCTGGTTGGTGCAAATTAACACACGGAGTATTGGAGTACTGGAGTAATGGAGCAATGACGATTGTGGATTTTAGATCTCGGATTTCGGATTGAAATTAAAGAGCGGAAATATCCGGACCATGGTTTCAAGTTATAATCCGAAATCCAAAATCCCAAATCCGAAATTATTCATACTCCAACACTCCAACACTCCAATATTCATATATGAATTGGAGGTGACCTATGACAGCATTACCCGAAACAACAGGCGAATTTGTGAGTCCCGACGGGATTAAGATCTTTTATCGACAATACCAGGCGGAATCGGAACGGGCTCGCCTGGTGCTTTCCCATGGCGTGGGGGAGCACTCCGGCCGGTACGGCAATGTTATTGAGCGTGTACTTCCAAAAGGCTTCAGTGTATGGGCCCCTGACCACCGGGGACACGGCCAGAGTGGCGGCAAACGCGGGCACGTTCTGAATTTTGTACAATATCTTACCGATCTTCGTTTAACGGTTGAGTTGGCAAAAAAAGATATGCCCGGCGAGATGCCCTGTTTTCTGCTGGGTCACAGCATGGGTGGGTTAATTGCGCTATATTTTGCCCAGCACTATCCGGAGCTTATTGACGGGGTGGTGGCCTCATCTCCGTGCCTGGGAATGGTAATTGAAATTCCCGCGGTTAAAAAGGTTTTAGGATCTTTTATGTCCTATGTCTGGCCGGGTATGACGATGGGCAGTGGACTGGACGCCACCAAAATCAGTCGTGACGAAAATGTTGTCAGCGCCTATAAAAACGATCCTCTGGTGCATGACCGCGTCAGCGCGCGTTTTTTCACCGAGTTATTGGCGGCCATTGAATCCGTGAACCAGCAGGCTTCAGCCTTGAACGTGCCTGTATTAATGCAGGTGGCCGGTGAGGATTATCTGGTGAATGCCGATTCTTCGAAGCATTTTTTTGAAAAGTTGACCCTCCAGGACAAGACACTGCATGTCTATGACGACATGTATCATGAGATTTATAATGCACCGCAAGATCAAAAAGAGAGGGTGTTGGACGACCTGGAGGATTGGCTGGACAAGCACATATAAAGGATGTTGATTGATACGCCGTAGTCGTATCAATCAACATTCTTTATTCGATCACGCTGAATTCGATGGGTGCCTTCAAAACGGGTTGCAAAGCCACCGGGCCGATGATTTCCTTTTGGGCCGGGTCCTCGTTTCCCCACCAATTTTTTGCCGCTTTTACACTGCCGGTTTTGTCGAGCACTTTAATTTCCCAGCCACCGTTATTCAAAATATTATTCTGCTCGATTCGGGCTTTGCTGCTCTCCAGCAGAAACCCGCCGGTGCTGTTCTCAGTAATAACTGAATCCCTGACCAGTAGTTGCGTTTTGCGAGCTGCTATCCCTGATTTTGCGGATGTTCGAATGAGACTGCCGGAGATTTCAGCGTGGCTTTCCTCCATCACGATGCCCCAGACATTGTCCTGGAACTGGCTGTTTTGGATGGAAACCGTTGAATTAGAAGCTCTGAAACCAAATTCGGCATCTGATATGGTACAGTAGCTAATTGTATTTTTGCTGTGGCTGCGGTCCAGAAAAATTCCCTTCCAACTGGACGTACCCAGACTCGATATACGGACCGGATCGTCCCGGGTACCTAAAATTTGCAGTTCTCCTTTTACAATCAAACCCAGGCTGCGAAACC
Organism: Gammaproteobacteria bacterium; assembly: GCA_049190255.1. Lineage (GTDB taxonomy): Bacteria > Desulfobacterota > Desulfobacteria > Desulfobacterales > JAFDCJ01 > JAFDCJ01. The sequence goes on from JAIVWA010000167.1 coordinate 5,452, forward strand.
AGATCACGGTCCCCGCATTCATGGTGAGGGTGACACCGGGTTTGACCACCAACGCGCCGGTAACCAGGTAAGGACTTTTTTCAATAGTCAACACATAATCATTGGCAATCACCGGAGGCAGCACGGTGGGCTTTCCGATCCTCACCGGACCCAGGGTATCCATCCACTGGCTGCCGACTCCTTTTTTGGATCTGAGAATGCCCACCATCCTTCCGTGGGCCAGTCGATCCCGGGCTTTGATGCGATAGGCCCCGATGTAGACTCCCGGTTTTTTTTCTTTCATCGGCAGATTTTCAATCAGCGGGGGAATGCTCCAGCTGGCGACCTGGTTTTTGTCCCCGATCATTGCGACCTTGATAGTATCCCCCGGTTGAAGGAGTTTGCCGGCGCCGTTATGCACCAGGGCCTGAATTTTGGGCGACGGCTCACTGACCCCGGGTGGGTTCGGCATTGTGGCAATCATCTGCATGCACAGCTCGGAAGCGGCTTTCATGTGGGTCGCCTGTTTATGGCTGAGTGCCGTCATAAAAACGGTTGCAGCCAACCCGATCGGGCTTAGCGGGATATCGCCCTCTTCTATATGGATGGTGTGCTCCAATTCCCATACCGGTTTAGCATTTGAACAGCGCACCATTCTGGCTTTTAGTCCGGCCTGATTGTCGGAATATACCACTGCGTATATTTTCCCCAGGCTGATAACTTCACCATAAATGACGGCATCGACCCCCAGCAATTGTCCCAGTTTCTGGGGGGAGACTTTTTTGCCTCCGGTAACGTCCGCATACAGATGATTGGCCTTCAGGTTTTCGTCGATAACAAAGGGTTCCAGATCGCGGTAGTTCAAGGAACTGAAAAAATTATAGAACATTTTGCGCACAATCGTACCGGCTTCCGGATTGGAGGTTTTATTTGCAAAGGGCAGGATGGCCACTTTATAGGGTAGCTTTTCTTCTTCAAGGACCGTAGGGGCGGGCGAGGGTTCCAGAATCCGAAACATACAGGATACGCTGCCCGTTACGATAAAAATGGCCAACAATGCTGCGATAAAAAGGTTCTTCATTTTTTGTTATCCCAATACCAAGAAAAAATTTGGTTGTTTGCCCTTTTGAAAACCTGCAGTCGGAGGCTCCCCATAATCTATGGCGAGTTCGCTTACTGCTACCAGGGTTTATCGGAATTCTTCTTGTCAGTTTCCTCTTCGAATAGATATTTCATAATCCAGGAACTTTCAGCCCCCGACTCTTCAAGCAGTCGCTTGATTTCTTCTTTTTTCTCTGCCTGCTCATTTTCCCGATCCTTCTTACTTTTTCTCCAAGATTTCTTTTTTAACGAAGTTTTGGTCCGTTTTGATTTTCGGGCCAGGATCCTGGCATCTGATAATTTTTCACGGCAGATTTTCATTTTATCATTTACTTGCTTATTGTCCGTATCAATCAGATAGTAGCGTTCAAAATAAGAAAGTGTTTTGGTCCATTTCTTTTTGGAGAAATATTTTTCACCGTTGTCGCGGTAAAATTCCTTCATCTGGTCAATGCGTTTGAGTGCCAGTTCGTGACCGGGTTCCAGGGTCAGAACGGCCCGGTAGAGAACAAAGGCATTTTGATTCACCGGCTTGAGATACTGCTGCGCCTGGAAATGGGCATCGGCTTCTTTCAAAAGCTGCACCAGGGGCTGATCCTGGCGGGAATGCTGCTGGTGAGCGAGCCAGATTCGTCTGATGGCCTTGTGCGCCTCTTCATAGTAAATGCTGTCCTCTTTTATGGCTGAATACTGCTGTATGGCCGGCTGGAGTTCGCGGGCCGATTCCAGCCGATGTGCCAGGGTTAACCGGTAATAGTCCAGCCGGTCCCAGAGGACTTCGGCTTCTTTTCCGGTCCCGTATTCTGACAGGTATGACTTTAAATATGCCATAACGGATTCAAGATCTTCATACTTGGCTTTTTTCTCGGTAATGGCCAGAGCTGTTTCGGCTAATTGTTCCATTACCTGCGGGGTGTATTGCGGTGGAAGATCTGACAATAAAAGCTTTTCGAGCATATTCTGGGCCGAATCATAGTTTTCGGTTTTTATCTGCTTGGCAACCGATTTTAGGGCCCATTTGACCTTTAAAGGCGTATAAGCCTGAAAATAGCCGAAATAGCCGGCAAAAATAAGCAGTAGAAAAATAGAAAGCCAAAACCCCCACCCTGATTTTGTTTCCTGAGCACCTGCCTTCATTTCAACCTCGCGGCCATCTTCGGTACGATCGGATATAAACGCCAGGGTGGTGCTTCCGATTTTAAGCTGGTCGCCGGTGTAAAGTCGTTTTTCGGCGATGGTAACTTCGTTTAATAACAGCGGATTGGTCGTACTGACATTTCTGACGAGAAATTCATTGTCCCGTTTTTCAATCACACAATGTTTGCGCGATACCAGTGGATCTTGAAGATATAGATCCGCCTCTACGGATCGCCCGATGACAAGTTTTGTTTCTTTGAGAGGGAAGATCTTGCTTTCACCGGAAGCTGATGTGCAGATCAGACGCGGTCCGATTGCCTTCTCCCTGTCTTTTGTCTGGGTGATGACCATCGTTTTTGCTTCAAGGGGGACGTCTGCAGTTACTTTAGCCGATTTTTTTTCTTCCTGAAGTATTTCTGCCATGGCTTTCCTGAAGATGAGTGGATAATGGAAAATTAAATACCGATACAAGGTTTATATCGGCAGTTTTACGCCATGCTTTAATAATAAATTGAAAATTCTGTCTGCGTTTTTTCAGTATTTTGCGGCCGGTTTAGGTTTTTCAACCTATTTTGAGAATTTTTATCATTTATAATTATTTCCGGATCGCAGAATAGATCCTAATTAACTGTAATTATTTGTTTTTATAGATATATATTGGCTACACAGTTGCGAGGGAGTCTAAACTCGGCAGAGATCTTCTTCCTGGTGAGATGCAAGGTTCAAAGTTCAAAGGTTCAGAGGTTCAAAGGCTCAGGATTCA
>JAIVWA010000168.1:0-8429 GCA_049190255.1 Gammaproteobacteria bacterium
AACTTGTTGGCCATGGGACCGACCTTGCCGTTACCCACGGTTATTATGGTGTCGCCGTATTTGATTTCTCCGACAGGGGAAATAACCGCCGCGGTTCCGGATCCGAAAATTTCTTCGAGTTTTCCTGATTTATGGGCATCCAACACTTCATCGATGCTGATTTGGCGTTCTGTAACTTTGATATCCCATTTTTTTGCAAGGGCAATTACAGTGTCTCTGGTAATGCCGGGAAGGATACTTCCGGTTAACATGGGCGTGATCAGTTCGCCGTTTATAACAAAAAATATGTTCATGGCCCCAACTTCTTCAATGTATTTCTGCTCAATCCCGTCAAGCCACAATACCTGAGTGTTCGCCGGCATACAGGCTTGCTGCATAATTGCCCGGTGGTTTGGCTTCACCCACTCCGCCCCGTACCGCCCGGACATGGTTGCGGGTTACCCATATCTTAACAGGATTAAAGCCTTCGGCATAATAAGCGCCTACCGGAGAAAGAATAATAAAATAACGGTAGGTATGGGAAGCACGAACACCTAAAAAAGGATCGGTGGCTATTATGGTGGGGCGTATATAAAGGGAGGTCCCTGGCGTAGACGGCACCCAGTCTTTTTCAATGATCAGCAATTGCTTAAGGGCATCCAGGGCAAAAGCCTCGTCAATCTCCGGGATGCAGAGGAGACGCGCAGAGTTGTTAAACCGTTTGAAATTATCATTGGGCCGGAAAAGCTGAATATCTCCTGACTCTGTCCTGAAAGCCTTGAGCCCTTCGAAAACGCCTTGACCATAATGAAGCACCATGGTTGCGGGATCCATATCTATGGATGCGTAAGGCTCTATGCGTGGATTATGCCACCCATCTTTCGGATTGTAATCCATGTTAAACATGTGATCCGTAAAAATGCTGCCGAAACCGAGTGTTGAATCGTCAGGTTTTGCTTTTAATTGATCAGCTTTTTTAACAGTCAGTTGCATCTCTGCCTCCTCAAAGATTTTAAATTTTCAGTCCGATATTTTCCACAACATAAGTCCTGTTGTATCGTCGTAAGCCCTTTGTAGGGGTTTGCCGGTCAATTCCTGAAGATCAATTTCTCCGGCAAAAAGTATGGTTTCCGGGAAAAGGTGTCCGCCTATGGTTTTTCCCTCTACATCTCCCAGAACAATATGAGCATGGACTATCGGGTTTTCATCCAGCAATGAGACATTCCCGGTGCAGACCACTATTTCAAGAGGTTCTTCTTGTGTGAATGTTGCATAAACCTGTTGTTTTTGATCATATGCGCCCAGGGTCGCAGAAGAAACTGCACCGATAACAGAAAATGTAGCCATCTGGATTGACGACGCTTTACAAAAATCTTCGATAGATGCAATCAAATCTTTGCCATGAGGAAGACGTCCCACAAAGCGACGTCCGAGTTTAAATTCAAAACCGGTCCGTTTGTCCATTAAAAACCTCCAAAATTAATAATATATTACCAATAAAATTCGTCTCAAAATCTATAGCATCTTTACAATTGAAATCAAGACCAAAGTTTTTATCACGAGTGTTTCGCTGAACAAAAGCCTGTTTGCTCTGAATTTTTTCTTGACTGGGGTTTATTTTTTTATTAGTAAAAAGGGTTTCAATTAATCCCCAGTAGCTCAGTTGGCAGAGCAAGTGGCTGTTAACCACTGGGTCCGCGGTTCGAGTCCGTGCTGGGGAGCCAAATTTAAAAGGCCCAATCACAAGATTGGGCCTTTTTATTTGGAGAGGATAAAATGCCATACTGGGTATACATTCTCCAGAACGAAACTACCGGAAAACTATACAAGGGTCAAACATCAGACTTGCAGAGCCGCTTAGAGCGTCATAATACTCATGAATCCGGATCAATGAGATATACTTATAAACAAAAAGGACCATGGCGACTCATATATTCAGAGGAGCACTCCACTCGTAGTGAGGCAATGAAAAGGGAACGGTTTTTAAAAAGTGGGCAGGGTCGTGAGTGGATAAAAGGTAACATATTGAAACAGTAGCTCAGTTGGCTGAGTCCGCCGGAGGCGGATTAACCACTGGGTCCGCGGTTTCCGCCTCCGGCGGACTGGGGAGCCAAATTTAAAAGGCCCAATCACAAGATTGGGCCTTTTTTGTTATTCATTTCTGAATATGAAATTTAAGGGTCTAATCCGGGTCGCAACCTCAGTTGCAGCTCCTCCAGCTGCTGCTTGCTGGTATCTGAAGGGGCCCCGGTAAGCAGGCAGGCGGCTTTCTGGGTTTTGGGAAAGGCGATGACGTCGCGGATGGATGGTTCACCGCACAGCAGCATGACCAGCCTGTCAAACCCGATGGCAATACCGCCATGGGGGGGTGCTCCCGAATCCAGGGCCGAGAGCAAAAAACCGAATTTATCCTCGTAAGCCTTGCGGTCCATGCCCAGGGCCTTGAAAACCTTCTCTTGTATGTCTCTTTGATGAATACGGATACTGCCGCCGCCGATTTCAAATCCGTTAAGCACCAGGTCATAAGCGCGCGATTGAACCGCCAGGGGATCATCCTTTAACTTGCCGTAATCGTCTTCCAGCGGAGATGTAAACGGATGGTGCAGCGCCTGATACCGTTTTTCGGTTTCATCATATTCAAACATGGGAAAACGGGTGACCCACAAAAATTCAAACCGATCTTCGTCGATCAGGTTGAGTTTCCGGCCGAGCTGATTTCGGAGATTTCCCAGGGCTTCATTTACAATTTTGGGCTGGTCAGCCACAAAAAAGATGAGATCCCCCGGCTCCATTTCGATCCGCTCTGCCAGGGCCTTTTTTTCTTCTTCGGTAAAAAATTTTGTAATCGGACTTTGCCAATCATTATCCTTAACCTTTATCCAGGCCATTCCCCTGGCCCGATAAACGGCAACAAATTCCGTCAAATCGTCGATCTCTTTGCGTGAAAAATTGATGCATCCCTTGGCATTCAGTGCTTTAACAATACCGCCTTTCTTGACGGCTCCGGCAAAGACATTAAAACCGCAGCTTGCGACTATGTCCGAGATATCTTTCAACTCTAAACCAAAACGGGTGTCCGGTTTATCCAGACCGTAACGGCTAACTGCCTCCGCATACGTCAAGCGGGCAAAGGGCGGACTCATTTCCAGGTCCAAAATATCTTTAAAGAGCGTGGCCATCATGCCCTCGGTTAATTGCATGACCTCTTCTTCCCCGATAAAGGACATTTCGATATCGATCTGAGTAAACTCCGGTTGGCGGTCCGCCCGCAAATCTTCATCCCGAAAGCACCGCACAATCTGATAATAGCGGTCGTAACCGGAAATCATAAACAGTTGCTTGAATATCTGCGGTGACTGGGGCAAGGCATAAAACTGCCCGGGATTGACACGGCTGGGCACCAGATAATCCCGGGCGCCTTCCGGCGTGCTGCGTGTTAAAAAGGGGGTTTCAAGATCAAGGAAACCCTGATTATTTAAATAGTTACGCACGGAGGCGTTGGCTTTGTGCCTTAAAACCAGATTGCGCTGCATTTGAGACCGCCGAAGATCCAGGTGGCGGTATTTGAGCCGGATATTCTCCGAAACATCGATATTGTCCTCGATTAAAAAAGGGGGCGTTTTGGCCGGGTTTAGAATCTTAAGTTCGCTGACCAGCACCTCGATTTCACCGGTGCGCAAATTGGGATTGACCATCCCATCGGGGCGCGGGTCGACCTTACCCCGCACGGCCAATACATATTCATTTCGGATTGAATGGGCTTTGGCATGAACATCCTTGTCAGCCTCGGGATTGAACACCACCTGGGTGAGGCCCTCGCGATCTCTCAAATCCACAAATATGACACCGCCGTGATCCCGGCGGCGCAGGACCCAACCCATTACAACCACTTCTTTTCCGATATCTTTTGCACCGAGCTCACAACAGCTGTGAGTCCGTCTCATTTCTCCCAATAAGTCAGGCAATTCTAATTTCTCCTTTCAATACTGGTTTCTGGTCTCTGGCAATAAAAGGTTTCAGGTGTCAGGTGTCAGGCTGCTATTCGGAATCCTCAATCCTGACACCTGACACCTGAAACCGTATCTGAAAATACCTTCCACCTTATACCACATGGTCCTATCGACCATTGATTATTTACGGAACCTTTTTATAAGGCTCTCCACAAGGTTATCGAAAGGAATTGACATCTGCTCTTTGGTCTCCATATTGCGCAGGATCGCGGTTCCCTCTTTCAGTTCATTGTCTCCTACAATCAAAACATTGGCAGCGCCCAGCCGGTCCGCGCGTTTCATCTGGCTTTTCAGGCTCTTGTTGCCCAAATCCATCTCGGCCATAATGCCGTCACTGCCTAAAGCGCACATCCACTCAAAGGCCAGGGTCTGGCTTTTTGAACCTAAGGCCGCCAGAAAAACATCCGGCTTTTTGATAAGATCGGGAGCATTCAGACCGACCAGCTCCGTCAATCTGTCGAAACCAATGGCAAAACCGGTTGCCGGGATATCCGGTCCGCCCAATTCCTTGACCAGGTTGTCGTAGCGGCCGCCGCCGGCTACCGCGCTCTGCGCCCCCAGCGAGGTCGTCTGAATCTCAAAGGCGGTGCGGGTATAATAATCAAGCCCCCGAACCAAGCGCTTGTCAACGACATAGGGTACCTTGAGTTTGCTTAAAGAGTCCATAACCAAATTAAAATCCGTGCGGCAGTCGTCACACAAAGAGTCCAGAATAGAGGGAGATTCGGCTAATGCTTCCCGGCAAGCGGGGACTTTGCAATCCAAGACCCTTAACGGATTACGGTCCATTCGGCGGTTGCAATCCGAACACAGTCTATCACTGACGGACACCAGGAAATCAGTCAGTGTTTTTCTGAATTCGGGACGGCATTTGGGGCAACCGAGGGAATTTATGTGGGCCTTGACATCCTCCAGGTTAAGCCGTGAGCACAGGGTCACCAGTAAATATATAAGCTGGACATCCGCTAACCCGGATTGAACGCCGAATATTTCGGCATCGATCTGATAAAATTGCCGGTACCGGCCCTTTTGCGGTCTTTCCCGCCGGAACATGGGCCCGATCATATAAAATTTCCGGACCGCATCTTTGGCGAATAGTTTGTGTTGAATGTAAGCCCTTGCAATGGAAGCCGTTGCTTCCGGGCGCAGGGTGATCAGATCTCCCTTGCGATCCGGAAAGGTATACATTTCTTTTTCCACAATATCGGTATCTTCACCAATGCTTCTGGCAAACAATTCCGTCCGTTCCATAACCGGGATGCGAATCTCCCTGAAACCGAAATCTTCCAGTAATTCCCGCGCAATTCTCTCGGTTTCCTGCCAGAGCTCAACTTCACCGGGAAGAATGTCTTTGAATCCTCTGATTAACTGTATCATCTGAACCTTTGAACCCAGAACCTCTGAACCCTCAAATGGTTACTTTACCTGCACTTTTAAAATTTTTTAATTTATCCCAGTGATAGTCGTTTAGTCAATATTAATATTATATTTCCTACTTGACACGCTCCGATCGATTGAATATGTGTTTAAAGTTCAGAACACACTCTGAAGGAGATTGTCATCTCCTCCCAGAGAGCAGTGCAATTAAACCGGGCTGTGGTTACTGCTCATATGAGTCTATTTCCAATTTAACCTATCGGAGAAGTCCTTGGCTAAAATCGGAAAACACAATGATTTGACCGACATCAAGGGAATCCTCATCGGTCATTACACTGACACCGAAGCCGTCAGCGGTGTTACGGTGGTGGTATGCCCCCAAGGCGCGGTGGCCGGTGTGGATGTGCGCGGCTCCGCCCCGGGAACCCGGGAAACCGATTTAATGGCCCCCCACAACCTGGTCGAAAAGGCTCAGGCCGTGGTTTTGTCCGGCGGCTCTGTTTTTGGTTTGTCGGCCGCTGACGGCGTGACCCGTTGGCTGGCCGAGGAAGGCTATGGGTTTCCCCTTGATCAAGGATTTGTGGCGCCGATCGTGCCGGCGGCCGTACTCTATGATCTGGGCCGCGGCATCGAATTCATCCCGCCCATCAGTGCCGATTGGGGCCGATGGGCCTGTGAGGGTGCCGGTGATTACCCGGTTGAAACCGGTTGCGTCGGTGCCGGAACCGGTGCCTTTTCGCACAGCATTAAGGGGGGGCTGGGCAGCGCCAGTGCAATTTTGGACTCCGGAATCACGGTAGCCGCTCTGGTGGCGGTTAACTCCGATGGGTCGGTGATCGATCCCGCAAACGGGCAACCCTGGGAGATCAGGCTGGAAATCGGTGATGAGTTTGGTGAACAGGGAAAACGCGCCGTAAGGCTGCCGCAACCGCCGCAACCTGAACCCGTCGGAAATACGACCATTGGTGTCATAGCGACAGATGCTGCACTTAGCGCGACCCAGGCCCAAAAAGTGGCCCAGATGGCCCATGATGGTATAGCCCGCGCCATCCGGCCGGCCCACACCATGTTTGACGGTGATACCGTTTTTTGCCTGGCCACCGGAAAAAAGAAATTGCCCAAAGCACCCGGATTTTTTATCGCCCCCAGGGCTCTGGCTCTGAATGAGCTGGGGCATGCCGCTGCAAACTGCATGGCCAGGGCGATTATTCACGCCATCCTCAAAGCCCGCAGCCTGGCCGGCATGACCGCCTTTTGTGATTTGGAAGATCTATAGTGTTGTGACCCAGAAATATAATAAAAAATTAGTAATGGATATCTCAGTACAGTTGTGTGCCTGATTGAGAAAATTCCAAGCACCAATTTAATTGGCTATTGCTTGCAATAGGAAGATCTATAAAACCTATCCCCGAATGTAGTCGAATTTCGAAACGTTATATAATCAACTAAATAAGGAGGTACAATGAAACGATTCGTATTTTTTATTCTAATGCTGGTACTCATTGCTCCGGCTCCCTGGGTGTCGGCTGCAACACCGCAAAAAGGCGGCAGTCTGACTATCTGCGTGGGGGATGAACCGCCGGGGCTGGACCCCACAGCGAGTGCCTCCGCCGCCATCGACCGCGTGGTTTACGCCAACATCATGGAGGGTCTGATCAAGGTCGACCGCAGCGGCCAATTTGTCCCCGGTCTGGCCACCAATTGGAACGCATCACCGGACGGCAAGGTTTACATGTTTTACCTGCGCCAAGGGGTCACCTTTCACAACGGCGAACCTTTCAACGCCCAGGTGGCCAAGTGGAACCTTGAGCGCAGCGCGGCGCAAGGCACCAAGAACGCCCATCCTGAATTTTTTCGCGTGATCGAAAAAATTGAGACGCCCGATGACAACACGCTGAAATTGACCCTCAAGGTTGTGGACGCCCTGTTCATCGTTCACATGGCCGAGGGCGATGCGGTCATGCTGCCGATGAAGGGATTCGAAAACACCGCGGCCGCGCCCATCGGGACCGGACCGTTCAAGTTCGCGAAGTGGAACCGCGGCGACAGCGTGGAAATGGTCAGAAACGAGAACTACTGGAACCCCCGGCTGCCCTACCTGGACAAGGTGACCTATCGGTTTATTAAGGATGTCAGTGCCCAGGTCGCGGCCCTTAAGGCCGGTGACGTTGATATTATCGGATGGCTCTTGGCTCCCGAGCTGGCGGCCGGTATCGCCAAGGATAAGCGTTTCAAGGTGTTCGCGGGCGCTTCCACTTCCGAGGTCATCATGTCCATCAACAACAAGGCCAAGCCCTTCGACAATAAGCTCGTGCGCCAGGCCATGGCCTATGCCATCGACCGCCAAACCGTCATCGACCTGGTCATGTCCGGTTACGGCACCGTCATCGGCTCCCACTGGCCGCCCGTCACCCCTTACTACAAGGATATGACCGGCAGGTTTCCTTATGACCTGCAAAAAGCCAAGGAACTGATGGCCAAGGCCGGTTACCCGAACGGTTTCGAAGCGACCATCAAGCTGCCGGCCATTTATGCCTATGCCCAGCGCGCCGGCGAGGTGATCGCCGACATGCTGGGTCAGATCGGCATCAAGCTTAAGATCGAAGTCGTGGAGTGGGGTTACTGGCTGGACCGCGTTTTCAAGCAGAAAGATTTCGAGCTGTCCATGATCGGCCATGCCGAGGCTTGGGACATCGGCATCTACGCCAATCCGAATTACTACTTCCAGTACGACTCCCAGGAGTTCCGGGACGCGTATGACAAAGCGCTTAAAGCTCCCAACAATGCGGAAAAGGCCAAGTGGTTCGGCCGCTGCCAGGAAATCGTTGCCGAGGACGCCGTCAACGGCTTTCTCTTCCTTACGCCGGCACTTTCGGCTATGAAAGTCGAGCTGATGGGTTGGTGGCAGGATTACCCCACCATCGCGATGGATTGCACCGCAGTGTGGTGGAAAAAATAAACACAACCTGGTTTTTATTTTAATCTCTCTAAAAACGAACGGGCAGCCTGCCAGGCCGGGCTGCCCGCTTTATCTCTTATGCTGCGTTATTTTGCAAAAAAGCT
>JAIVWA010000169.1:0-8348 GCA_049190255.1 Gammaproteobacteria bacterium
AAGGGGATCACCCGTGAGCAGGCGTTGGCCTTGGCCATGTCCTTCAGCCGTTTGGCAGACCTGTTATCGGTGGCATCGCCGATCATGTAAAAACAGACGTTGTATTTATCGGCAAATGCCTGGGTGTAATCCTCCGGACCTTTGGTTGCGCCTGCAAAATCGGAAGTCCCGTCTGTGAATATGAAAATCACGGTTTTGCCGGACAGACCCTTTATTTCCGACTCAATATTACGCAGCGCCTGGGGCAGAAACGTCGCTCCCTTGGGCTGGGCCGGCAGGCGGTTGACGGCCTGAGCATATTTACCCTTGTCTAAGGGGCCCATCGGATACATAACCTTATAAGGGGCGAACGTATACAGGCCGGCGTTATATCCAAGATCCGGCAGCTGCGCTAATTTTTCTTTCAGGATCTTTCGGGCAATGTCATATTTTGTTACTTTGGCTCCCTTATCAACATACTCAGCCATCGATGAGGATGTATCGAACAAGATGAGAAAGTTGTCCGCCATTTTGATAAAATCTTCTTCCACGACCACCCGTTTAATAAAGTCCTCTTCGGTGAGAACCTCGGCGGCTGAAACCGCGTTTGCAAAAAAACACATAAACAGCAATCCAAAAGCAATTGTCAAAGAAACTCTTTTGAAGTTCATCGTAATCCTCCTTTTCATCGTTTGCCGGTTTCCGGCGTTGTTAAAATCCTTAAAACATTTCAACCTCTATACATAAAAATCGGGCACCGAGTTTTATCTGGGGAACAAAAACTGGAGCGTCCAGCTCATGGACCAGTCAGGGGCACCGTCAGGTTTTACGACATTATAATAGGCTTCAAGCTTGGTATTCATTTTCTGATTGCCGATGGCAAACATCTTACCAGCACCACCGCCCAGCGGTATGGTCCATGTATTGCTTGAATCAGCCTCCCAGTTCGCGGTAAGGATCATATCGCTGATCAAATACCAGCCGTTATCAAGGTTGTAATTTATGAAAGGTTCAAGGAGCAGTTGATTGAAGCTTTTGCGATCGGAATCACCCGCAAAATCCCAGAGCTGTCGGCCGAGCAGACCGATGGTCCACGGCTTGGGCTGGATAAGGACTACCGCTGTGGGGCCGGCGCTCCATTTGCCGGAGCCTAACTCGTCCTCCGTGGCTGTATCCATCATCAGTGAGGGGCCGATACCCCAGATAATTTTGCCCGGCTCAGCCGGTGAAACAAATACCGAGTAGTTGATGTCGCCCAACCCGGTGGCACCATCGTCCCCAACAGGGTTGGGAATCTCGGGCGTCCCCGAGACACCTCCAGGCGTATCGATAAGTGGCACAATCACACGATTGATCAGGTTCCAGTTGCCGACAGTTACCGGAATCACCGGCTGAATGTTTAAAACAAAGACTTCGCCGTCGGATGCACCAGAATCAAGGGTAAACTTGAATGGCAGGCTGTACATGGCCCCCACAGGGTTCTGCGTCTTTGCGGCCAGGTCCCCACCGCCGCCTTTTGATTTAGCAGCCGGTGATTTTTCTGTTTCCTGCCCAAATGAAGTATTGGCTGAAAATAGAAATAAAATAAGTAGGATAAAAGCTCTCAAACGCATCAGTTATCTCCCTTCCTGGTTGAATAGTTTACTGGATTTGTTATAGATCCGGAAGCGTTTTCAATTCGACTACCTGCATCCGTTCCAGTTCCCCTAACACCTCTATGGCTCCCAAAAGCATACGATATTTTTCCGATTGCAGATGAGCTTCCAGGGACTTCAGGTCAACCCAATGTTCGACCCAGAGGAATTGATTGGGTTTACCTACCTTTTCAAACAGGGTTTGGCTGACACAGGCGGTATTGGAACTACCTTGCCGGCTGAGCAATTCACATGTTTGCAAAAATTCATGTCTGTTTTCTGCCAACACACGCACTTGAGCCTCTAAACCTACCATGGGGTAACGCCTCCATTTCAATGAATTAGTTGTCCTGGAAATATCTATCTGGCAAATTTTGTTCCAATTTTCGAATTTTTCGGTAATATTTATTTAACTTACTGAAATAATTTAATATAGAATCTTTTTCCAGCCAATGATTTCGGTTGGGAATAATTTCAACTTTACGATATGCCGCGAATTCGTGATATATCGATAGCGATATTTCGCAGATTTTTGGAAAACGGACTTTTGTGAAAGATAAGTTAGAGAGGATTTGCCGGCGGCAGAAAAATTCAGCCACTAAGACACGAAGGCACAAAAAAGGAATATAAAATTGAATTTTGAAAAGAGAGGAATCTTACTGAAGGTTTCAGGTTTCAGGATTTAGCACCTAAACTCCCTGACACCTCATATGAAACTACATTGAAAAGATTGAACGTCGAACATCGAACGTCCAACTTCCAACGTCCAATAATGAGGGCGCTGCGCTTCATCTATTTTAAACCAGCCAATCGCGTTGAAGATGTGATCAAAAGACCGCAGAATACTCATCCAAAGAGTTTTGAAGGGTGGATTCGCTTTGTTCGGTCTTTTTATAAAATAGGCAGAATTCATTCATTCGATGTTCGATGTTGAACGTTCGATGTTCGATGTTCGTATGTTTCTTTAACGATCAGACTGGGCGCTCTTCAGGCCAGCGACAGCGCTGAACCCTGAACCCTGCTTGTGGGGTCGAAGCCCGAAGGGCGGAGCCCCAAACCTGGAACCGCTCAGTTTAGGTAATATTATGTCCCCGTGCCCGGCTTTGGCCTGGATTACCTGTCAGGCAAAGCGTTTTCAAGCTCCAGGGCCAATACCACCTTTTGCGATACTTCCAGCATGGTTTCCGGATCCAGAGTCCCGAGAAATTTTTCAAGTTTCTTTTTGGTTACTGTATGAAGGTTTTCGACCTGGACAAAAGAGGGTTTCGGCAAATTTGCTTTTTGATTTATAAAAATCTCGGTCGGATATCCTTTGCCTTTGGTTGTTATTTCCGCAACGGTGGCCTTGTTGAGAAATCTTAAAACATTTTGCCTCGTAAGAATTACAACGGGCCTGGTACCAACCCGCCCACCTAAATCAATCAACCACACATCGCCGCGATTCATTCATCACCCCACTTTTCGGCCTTGATCCAGGCTTCAGAGTCTTCGGTATCCTCTGGGTTCTCATTCAGTTTTCGTATCCACTCATCTTCGAATTTCTTTATTTCTTCCTGCCGGATCCAGGTTTTCACCGCCTCCCGTACCGCGGCAGATCGTGTAAGTTGGGACGAGGCCGCAAATTGGTCGATGAGTTTGAGAAGATCCTCGTCAAAGCTGATTTGAACATTTTTCATGGAACATTCCCTTTAGGGGTTGATAATCAATATGTTTTTTTATATAAAATAATATATAATATTATCCATCTTATTGTCAACCTTAAAGGAGCACCTATGTGACCCGAGGTTCGCCGGTTTTCTCCGCCTGCGGCGGATTGAGCCCGTTAAAAAGGATTGCGATCGGATTTAACTATCTTACCGGCTAACGGGCCAACGGGCTTAACGGGCAACCTGTTTCAGCGTGAACATTTTAATCCGTGGGATGATGCACCTTTGAAAATTAAGATCGATGCGGAATCAGGCTTTGCGTGACAATGCAACCATTGAACGTAGGATGCGTTTTTGAATAGCTTCTAATAATTGACACAACCACTTCTTTATTTTATATTCGTCCGCAAAACAGCGCATTCTAATCAGCCGGTGTTTTGTCCCAGAAGTATAATAAGAAAATCCCCCTTTGGAATGAAGAATGTCGAATGAAGAATGACGAATGGTGGAGTCGCTTCGCTCCATCAAGTTTAGAATTATGACAATCGAGAAGATTTTATTATAATCCTTCGGATACCACACAATAAAAATTGATAGAATTCCTTAATTATTCATTCTTCATTCGTCGTTCGTCATTCCAAAAGGGATAAACAAGCAAACTGGCTAACCTGCGATGAGGCGTTGCGCACCGCAGAAAATATATAATCCGGGGCCGTCCGCCAGTGATGCCAGGGTGATGTTGAGTTTGGAAGCCAGCTGTACCGCCAGAGCTGTGGGACGCGATATGGCAAGGATGATGGGGATGCGGGCCCGGGCTGCTTTTTGTACAAGTTCATAACTGATGCGAGATGACAGGGTTAACAGGCTGGCCTGCTCAAGGTTTTGATCTAACAGCACTTTGCCGATGACTTTGTCCAGGGCATTGTGGCGCCCGACATCTTCGGCTGCCGCTAAGAACTCAGATTCGGAGCTATACAAAATCGCGGCATGGGCAGCACGGGTCTGTTTACGCAGAGGTTGGTGCTGATTAATATTTTCGAGGCAGGAAAGAGCCTTTTTGCCGTCAAGGCGGACATCGTCCTCGAGGGGCTGGAGGATCTGAAAAAGATCCTCTACGATTTCCTTACCGCACAGACCGCAACTTGTCTGGCTGATAAAACCCCTGCGGTCCAGGATTTCAGATATTTTATCCCGTCGCGCAGGCTTTAACGTCACGGCGATGACATTGGTGTCTTCTCCGTCACAGAAAGCCAGCGAGGTATAATCATCTTTTGAATCTATGATGCCCTCTGTCAAACAGAAGCCCGCCACCAGGGCGATTTCGTCTCCCGGTGTGCGCATGATAACAGAGTATGGATTTCCCTGTACACGAATCGAAAGCGGTTCTTCACCGAGAAGCACCTTATCTTTTTCTTTATTGGATGCCGTGTCCCAGTGGATGAGGTGGTGTTTGAGAGTAGTGTTCAAAACGCCTCCGGTGTTTGGTTGATTAGTTGATTAGGTAAATATATGGTAACCGTTCAGGGGTTCAAGGTTCAGAGGTTCAGGGTTGACGTCCAATCCGAACCGTTACAAAATCGTCTGCGTACACCCGCTTGCAAGTTCAGCGCATAAAGCACGGACGCGGCCTCGTTTTGCCCTGCTTGCGGCGAGGAAATAACGCCCGGGGCGGGCAGGTTCAAGCCGGCTCGTGCAGTGTGCACGGGATGGTAGTTGACCCGAGAACCCTGACCTGCCGCGCCGGTGCCGCGTCACGGCGGTATGCCCAACGTATGAGTTCGCCTGTGAGCTGGGTCAACGAAGCAAGATAACCCTGAACCCGGAACCTGTGAACGGTTACATTATATGTCTATTTTTATCGTAAATTTCAAGACCTGGTTGCAATAAAGTACAAATTTTTCTTGACAAACACGCTGTAAAGATTAATATTCACGAGTTTTAAACTATATATTAAAATACAGGTGACAGGAGGCCGAACCGATGTACGCGGTATTGAATTCAGGCGGTAAACAATATAAAGTCCAGCAGGGCGAAGTATTAAGGGTTGAAAAAATTTCCGGGGATGTTGGCAGTCCCGTGACCTTTGACCGGGTATTGATGTTTGCTGACGGAGATAACGTCAGCATCGGTCAGCCGGTGCTTGATGGTATTTCGGTAGAGGGTCACATCGTGGAGCAGGGTAAAGCCAAAAAGATCATTGTTTTTAAATACAAACGACGGAAACGCTTTCGTCGCAAAAATGGACATCGCCAGGAATTTACCGCGGTGCAGATAGATAGCATCAAAGCCAAAGGGTCCACTGCTGAAAAAGCCGCCGAACCTGAATCCGAGGCCAAGGTAGAAGCCAAGCAGCCCGAGGCCAAGGTAGAAGCCAAGCAACCCGAGGCCGAGGTAGAAGCCAAGCAACCCGAGGCCAAGGTAGAAGCCAAGCAACCCGAGGCCAAGAAATCGGCGCCCAAGAAAGAGACAGCCAAGAAATCAGATGCTGAAAAGGCAGCAGGCCCAAAAGAGGATGCAGAATAATAATCTGATTTTTCATCAACAATTTTTGCTTGAAGCAATCAAATAGATTCAAATCGTAAAAAGGAGTCCAACGATGGCTCATAAAAAAGCAGGCGGCAGTTCCAAAAACGGTCGCGATAGCAATGCACAACGACGCGGCGTCAAACGCTATGGTGGACAACCGGTAAGGGCCGGCAATATTCTGGTGCGACAGCTGGGAACTCAATTTCATCCCGGTGAAAACGTCGGAATGGGCAAAGATTATACCCTGTTTGCCAAGATAGACGGCCGAGTTGCCTTTGAAAGGCAGGGACGCTCGCGCAAAAAAATCAGTGTTTATGCAGAGTGAAATTCCTTGATGAAGCGTTCATTACCGTTCAGTCCGGAGACGGCGGCCGTGGATGTGTGAGTTTCCGGCGTGAAAAATTTATTCCCCGCGGTGGTCCCGACGGTGGCGATGGGGGCAAAGGCGGTGATGTACTTTTTAAAAGCTCATCGCACCGACGCACTTTATATCCGTTTCGATTCAAACGGCAGTTTAAAGCTCCAAACGGGACCCACGGTCAGGGAAAGCAAAAAACCGGCAAAAAAGGCGATGATCTTATCATCGAAATTCCGCCGGGAACGCTCATCACCGATGAAGAAACCAATGAACTAATAAAAGATTTCACCCAACCCGGCGAAGCCCATATCATTGCTGAAGGCGGCCGGGGCGGCCAAGGCAACAGCCGTTTTAAATCCTCCACCCACCGTGCGCCGCGATTTGCCCAACCCGGTGAACCCGGTCACTTTCTAAAGCTCAAACTCGATCTCAAACTTCTGGCCGATGTGGGGCTCATCGGCCTGCCCAACGCCGGGAAATCGACCCTCATCAGTGTCATATCTTCTGCAACCCCCAAAATTGCGGACTACCCTTTTACCACCCTGACTCCGACTCTGGGGGTGGTTCAGGCCGGCTGGGGAGAGCCGTTTGTGGTGGCCGATATACCGGGATTGATTGAAGGCGCGCACAAAGGGGTGGGACTCGGCACCAGTTTTTTACGCCACATTGAACGCACCCGGGTTCTGGTCCATCTTATCGACATCTCCCTTATCGATCCGCAAAACCCCCTGGCAGAATACGAAACCATCAATCGGGAACTGGCCAATTACAGCTCGCAGCTGATGGAAAAGCCCCAGATAGTGGCCTTAAACAAAATGGATTTGCCCGGTACAAAAGAGGCGGCCAAGGCTTTTCAGGCTGCCGTCAAAGACCGGGAGGTGTTTCAGATATCGGCTGTTACCCATAAAGGGGTTGATAAGCTGACCTCAATGATGGTTGATTCTCTTGAACGTTTTACTATGTAGGATTAAAATAGTGACAACGAACCATAAATTGAGTTTTGAGCGGGCCAAACGAGCCGTGGTTAAAGTGGGCAGTAATGTGTTGACCGAAGACAATGGTTTAAATTTAAAAGCCATGCGGTCTATTGCCCGTCAAATCTGTAAATTAATTGACAACGGCCTGGAAGTGATCCTGGTGTCCTCCGGAGCGATGGCCTCAGGTGTTAGAAAAATCGGTCTTGCCAAAAGACCGGATGCGCTTCCTAAACGCCAGGCGGTGGCTGCCATCGGTCAGGCCGGTCTGATGATGGAATACGAGAAGGCCTTTGGTCGTTACCGTCAGAAAGTCGCCCAGATTTTGCTGACCAGCGAAGATCTGTCCAGCCGCAAGCGCTATTTAAACGCCCGCAACACCCTCAACACCCTGTTGTCATGGAAGGTGGTACCCATTGTTAATGAAAACGATACCGTGTGGATCGAGGAGATCAAACTGGGCGACAACGATAATCTGGCCGCGATGATCACCCTCCTGATGGATGCCGATGTTCTGATCAACCTGACGGATATCGACGGTCTGTATACCCAGGATCCGCGGGTGTATCCGCAAGCCGAATTGATCACCAGGGTTACCCGCATAACCAAAGATACCGAGCGCTATGCCGGTGATATTCCCGGTGCGCTGGGCACCGGCGGCATGATCAGCAAGATTAAAGCCGCCCGAAAGGTCAATTCGGCCGGTGTGCCCATGGTGATTGCACGGGGTGATAAACCGAATATTCTGCTCAAACTGTTTGCCGGACAAAAACACGGAACCTTTTTTGTGCCCAAAACACAAAGGCTGGCCAGTCGCAAGTGCTGGATCGCCTTTTCGTTAAAACCCCAGGGGGTGATCAAAATTGACGAAGGTGCCGCGACAGCACTTTTAAAAAACGGCAAAAGCCTGTTGCCCAGCGGTATCCTGGAAGTGACAGATGATTTTGGAGTTGGTGCGCCGGTGGAATTTGTAGACCGCCACAATGAAGTTCTGGGAATCGGCCTGGTCAATTACAGTTCTTCCGAAATCAAAAAAATCATGGGCCTGAAATCCAATCGCATCAAACAGGTCCTGGGGCACAAATCTTACGATGAGATCATTCACCGGGACAATCTTGCCATTACGGCGGTGATTGATGTATGAGTACTTGATGCTCGATACTGGATACTCGATACTGGATGCTCGATGCTCGATACTCGATGACAATGATACACTTTTGTCTCTCTGTCA
>JAIVWA010000170.1:0-8301 GCA_049190255.1 Gammaproteobacteria bacterium
TGTCCTCTGTCTTCTGTCTTCTGTCTTTTACCGCATATTTCTCTTTGATTCTCTTCTCCACTACCGGTGGCACCATCCCTTTGATGTTGCCGCCGAACTGGGCGGCTTCCTTGATAATTGATGAACTGGTATATATCCAGCGCATGCCGGTCATCAGGAAAACCGTTTGAACTTCACGGTTTAGACGACGATTCATCAACGCCATCTGAAATTCATACTCAAAATCCGACAGGGCTCGCAATCCCCGTAATATACCCTGGGCGTTGCACTGAGCAGCATAGTCCACCGTAAGACCATCAAATGTGCCAATTTCAACATTGGAAAATTTTTCCAGGCACACCTCCAACATCTGCATCCTTTCTTCAAGGGTAAACAGAAATTGCTTGCCGGGATTGGTCAATATGGCAATGATAATCTTATCGAAGAGTTTCAACCCTCTTTCAATAATATCCAGATGACCGTTGGTGACGGGATCAAATGAACCGGGATAAATGGCTATTTTGGGCATGTCTGTCATTCCTTTTTGTTGGCAGTGGTCAGCATTGAGCAATATGATATTTTTAAGTCTTTATCATACCCGTTATCGCCCTCGTACTCGCTTGATCTTCCCAGGTGCTTCATAAACTCTATTTCCGATTACGAGCACGAGGACGATGAGTCGGTTTTAATCCCGGCAGGCACCCCGCATCCCGTACCCCGTATCCCATCCGTTCAATCCCAAATCCAAAATCCCAAATCCCAAATCGAAAGACCCGTACCCCGTATCCCATCCGTTCAATCCCAAATCCCGAATCCCAAATCCCAAATCGAAAGAACCGCAATCGATGGCCCTCATACCACATAATTTAAAAATGAAACAAGAGTTTTTCCGTATCTGCGCCGGTCGACAATTTCAAACGGCAGCCGATCCGGGGCGACCGGCTCCCGGGGCGAATGCTCCACGATGATGCGAGCGCCGTTTTCTAAAGCATGACTGGCGTCAAGATGTTCCAGGGCGGGGGCAATCAAATTCTTGTTGTAAGGCGGATCCATGAAAATCAGATTGAAGGTCAACGACAATGAATGTAGACAATTTAAGTTTCTGCTGAGATCCCAGCGTATGACTCGGGTGGGGCTTTCAAGGGCAAGCTCAGCCAGATTTTCTCGCAGAACGGCGATCGATTGGCTGTTGCTATCGATAAAAACAGCTGATTCGGCGCCACGGCTAAGGGCCTCGATGCCGAAGGCTCCCGTGCCGGCAAACAGATCCAGCACTGTTGAGCCGCGAACCTGGAAGGCAATAATATTAAAAATCGCCTCCCGTGTTCTACCGGCGGTGGGCCTGGTATTGGTACCCTTGACCGATCGAAGCTTACGGCCTTTGAGTTCTCCGCCGATAATTCGCAATTTAATTTCCTCAGCGGTCTGCTACCCGAATTACAAAGAAAACTATTTAAAGTTTCTGATCTTTTTATGCAAATAACTGCGCCCGACCCCAATGGCCTCAGCCGTTTTGGTGACATTGTGCTGGTGCTGAACAAGTTTTAGATTGATAAATTTTTTTTCAAATGCCAGCTTAGCCTCCCGGAGGCCGTCAACTTGGAAAAGTTGGGAGTCGGCCGAATCGGACTCCAAACAGGCGTCCAGGTTATAGGCATCCGGTATATCTTTGCTGTCAATGGCGTCGGTATCCACCATTATCGCCAGACGCTCTACCAGATTTTTAAGCTCCCTGACATTTCCCGGCCAGGCGTATTTGCTCAGAATGTCAAGTGCCGCGGGAGT
The DNA here is from genome assembly GCA_049190255.1 of Gammaproteobacteria bacterium. Classification (GTDB taxonomy): domain Bacteria; phylum Desulfobacterota; class Desulfobacteria; order Desulfobacterales; family JAFDCJ01; genus JAFDCJ01. The sequence continues at coordinate 1,765 of JAIVWA010000170.1, forward strand.
AATCTTTTTTCTTTTGCTGCGATTTTGAACCGCAAACTCCTCTAAAAATGTATCCACCAGGACGGGTATATCGTCCAGCCGCTGCCTTAACGGCGGCACTTCTATGGGGAAAACGTTCAATCGGTAAAAAAGATCTTCCCTGAACCGGCCCTTTTCAATCTCTTCTTCAAGATTTTTATTACTGGCCGCAATGACCCTGACATCAACCCTAATGGTCCGGCTGCCGCCAACGCGTTGGATTTTTTGTTCCTGAAGCACTCTCAATATTTTAGCCTGGGTTTTAAGACTCATGTCCCCGATTTCGTCCAGGAAAATTGTTCCACCGCTAGCCAACTCGAATTTACCGATTTTTTTGGTGGTCGTCTCCGAAAAGACCCCTTTCTCATGGCCGAATAATTCACTTTCAATCAGGTCCTCCGGAATGGCCGCGCAACTGACATCGATCAGCGCCTGGTCGGCACGCGGGCTCAGGTGATGTATGGTCCGGGCGACAAGTTCCTTACCCGTGCCGTTCTCACCAATGATTAATATCCAGGTATTGGTTGGAGCGGCCTTGGCAATATTCTTTTTTAGTTCTACTGTCTTGAAGCTGTTTCCATTTATGGAATTTTTTTCCAGCGATTTCTTGCGCAGATATTTATTTTCTTCTTCAAGATTTCTAAAATTCAGGGCATTGTTAATTGCCACGATGACTTTGTCGATCGACAGTGGTTTTTCAATCAAGTCATACGCGCCGAGCTTGGTTGCGTTCACGGCGGTTTCAATGGTTCCGTGCCCGGTAATAATAATTACCTGAATGGTTGGGTTTTCTTTTTTGATTTCTTTTAAAGTTTCGATGCCGTCAATACCCGGCATCCAAATATCCAGCAAAACAAGATCCGGAGATTCGGTATCAATGATTTTAAGGGCCTCGTAACCATTGGCAGCCGTGGTCACCTCAAAGCCTTCATCGGATAGCAGACCGCCCAAGGTTTGCAGTATGGACGGCTCATCATCAACAATTAAAATAGAGGGAAACATAAATTACGGCTCCTTTTACAAATATAGTTCTATCGTACCATAGCAATACAAATCTTGTCTATTAAACGAATCTCATTAGGCATAGAGCAAAGCGCATAGAGTTAAAACTTTCACCCTAAATCCTTGGTGCTTGGATTTTCAACAATACTCTTTAATTAGGTAATTTTCGTAATATCAAGTAATTATTTACTTAAATGACGAAGGCCTGTCCGCCCTATGCCCTTACACCGGCAACTCAATGACAAATTTGGCACCATGGGGAATGTTATCCTGAACGCTGATAACACCGTTATGATCAGCAATAATGGTGCTGACAATGGTAAGACCCAGTCCCATGCCGGTCTTTTTGGTCGAAAAATTAGGCTCAAACAGGCGTGTTTTGTCCTCATTTGAAATTCCCGAACCATTGTCGGCGACTTCAATTCGAATGCGCTTTAAAATAGGATCATGGGAAACCTCGAAGGAAATGATCCCGTCTTGTGTGATCGCACCGATGGCATTGTCAATCAGGTTGATTAAAGCCTGCTTTATCTGCTGGCGGTCCAGATTCAGAGGCGGGATGTCGTCGGTATTTTGAATTTCAAATTTAATATTGGGATGCCCTTCGCGGTATAAAGCGATGGTTTCTTCGATCGTCGGGACTAACTCACAGGGTTTGGGATTGGCGCTTGGAAAGCGGGCGAAAGATGAAAATTCGTTCACCAGATTTCGAATCAAATCCACCTGATCAATAATAATCTGGGTGCATTCTTCAAACACCGATTCGCCGAGCTGTTGGGAATATTTACGCTTCAGGCGCTGGGCGGAAAGGGTGATCGGCGTGAGCGGATTTTTTACCTCATGGGCAATCCGGCGGGCAACTTCGCGCCAGGCGGCCATTCGTTGACCCTTCTCCAGTTCAGTTAAGTCATCGAAAACCATCACGCTTCCCATATGCTGCCCGGTATCGTCTCGCAGGGCACTCACCGTGATTAAAAAACTGCGGGGTCTTCCCTCGATGATAAGTTTTAAAGCCACCTCTATGGATGCCTCCCGGGTCAGAGACAAATTTTCCATTATTTCAGCGGCCAGATCTTTATTCTGGACGGTCAACATCTTATCGAAGCTTTTATTCAGGACCTCCTCGGATTTGACAGCGAGCATTTTTTCTGCTGATTTGTTAATGGTGGAAACCATTCCGTTGGCATCCAGGGTGACCACACCGGCAGAGACGTTTTTGAGAACGAATTCCATATAATGGCGTTTTTCTTCAATTTCGATGTTTTGATCCCTGAGTTTGCGCGCGGACAGTTCCAGCTGCTCTCTGCTGGTTCTAAGATCCCGGGTCATTTTATTAAATGAGTCCACCAGGCTTCCAATTTCATCATCGGCAACGGAACCGATGGTGAAACTAAGCTCACCCTCGGCAACCCTGCGGGTTCCTTCGGCCAGATCCCTGATGGGTATGCTGATGGTCTTGGCCAGGTAAAATCCAAACCAGATGGCACAAAACAAAACCAGCAATGCCACTATGGAAAGAGAAATAAAATAAGTAATCTGGACCGGTTTTTTATACAGTTTAATTTGCTGGTATTCTTCAAAACCGTCTGATATGGATTGCAGATTCTGATACAGGTCCGGCGGGATCAGGATGGTCACCACCACAAAGCCGCCAGCCTCCGATGCTTTGACACCAAAAGGAATCGTGCCGATCGTTTTAATCAATTCACCGTAGGGAATTTCCTGGGTGATGGATCGTACGCCGTTGCCGGATGTCTCCTTTTGCAGATTTTCTGCTGAAACAAGGCCAACATCTTCGTTTCCCAGTTCCGGGGCCAGCGAAAACGAGAGGCGTTGAGTGTTGGCGGCATAAACTTCAACCCCGTCAAGATTAAATTCCCGCTGGACCACCTTGATGTACTGGGACAGGGCTTTTTCTTTCTTGGGGTCGAGCAGCTTCTTGGCTTTTATCTGGTATGAAATCCTTTCCAGAAAAAACAGATTGTTATCCTCAACCCGGTCATAGACCTTGCCGCCGACCCGCAGGGAGTTTTCGAGGGCCTGCTCGACGGGAACATTGAACCAGAATTCAATGCTGCTTGTAATAAAGTTGATTGAAAAGAAAAATAATACACCCGTCGGAACAATTGTCAGCACGATGAATGCCACAACAAGTCTGGTTCGAAGCTTGGCCCCCATGACCTTGCGGTGGCGGTCATAAAGCAATTTTACTAGATTCCTGAAAACCAAAAATATCAGCAAAATAAGCAGCAGCAGGTTGATATTGATCAGGGTAAACATCAGAATGGCGTTGGAGACGGGAATATCGGCACCAAAATGAATGGTTCTGGTTTCGACAAACGTCAGCAGGGCGACAACCAATATGATAACAATGATGAGAATGCCTTCACGCCTCCGGCGTTTGCTGTCGGCATCTCTAACAGGTCTTTTATTCCTTCTAAATATAGAGCTAATCTTCATTTTTGCGGGAGGGACAGCGATTCGTAATTATACATTTCGGTTCTAAAACTATTAATAGATGAAATCAATCGTATACCAATCCGTTTCAATGTCCCAAAAAGAGACAAAAAACAGGACATAATGCAGATAATAAGGAAGGGTTTGCTTGCTCACCTCAGCCCTGGTTCTTAGCTGATATTGCTGTCCCTTTTCCAGTTGACCCAGTGGTATGATTTTCAGACTATTGACTTCGGTCATCCATTTTTGTGCTTCACCAAATGATTTGGTGACCTCGGGCTCATTGTTTCTCCACGATCGCCGGACAATAAATTCTTTCTTCAGATTATCGTATTTTATGGTATGGGTGACGGTAATGTCGGCAATATCCTTGTCGAACCACATGTTGCGAACACTGTTCAGTTTGGCTAAAAAGGAAAAAGTTGCCGGCACGCCGCTTAATATCACCTTTTTCAGATTTTCACTGAAGGCACCTTCCAGATTCAGGTATAAGAGCAGGTCGTCACGGGTATTGGATACGGTAATATTGGTTAGCGACGCCTCCTGTGCAAATGCAGCCCCATGGCTGGCCAGAAACATCACGGTCACGAGGGCACATATTATCTGCTTCCTGAACAAAAATGCCATAAAAATAAGTTATACCGTAAACTGTGTTTCAATCCCTGATTCATTTGAAAACCGCACACCGGCCTGCAGGTATTTGCTAAAATAACAAACGCCACTGTAAACCACCAGCGGCAATTAGAGGTATTTCCAATATATTTCAAAAGCTTATGCCGAATAAAATGGTGGCTGCATACAAGGTAGTATCCAAACGGCCTTTTCTCCGATATCGGCTGATTTCGGAAATTGATCGTGGCAGGGATTACAATAGTTAGAAATCGGAAACGAACAAATCACCCTCAAGCGCCCGCCAAAGGCGGATTGGATATGATACTGATCCCGATTCCACCCCTATTTATTAATATAAGAATCCAACCTAAATAGCAAGTGATTTTACTGTCTTGGAAGGTACGGTGGCGGGTTCTTGCAGGGTTTGGGTTTGCCAGGACGCCTTTTCATTGAAGAATCTTTCAAGGAAGGCATGATTGAATGCGTGGCCCGATTTTCTGGTGACAATATGACCCAAAATCGGCATGCCGAGCAGAGAGAAGTCACCAATACAGTCCAACAATTTATGGCGAACAAACTCGTCCTGGTATCGCAACCCCTCATCGTTTAATACATTATTTTCGTCGATTACCACCGCGTTATCCAGCGACCCGCCCCGGGCGAATCCGTAACGCTTCATGTACTCGACCTCATGCAGAAAACCAAATGTCCGGGCGCTGGAAATTTCACGTTCGAATACATGATCAATGACTTCTATGGTGCAGGATTGGCGGCGGATGAGGGGATGCTCAAATTCTATATGGCAGGTGATTTTAAAGGAGTCGTCCGGATAGGCCCCGACGAATTTACCATCCTGTTCCAGCTCAATGGGTTCTTTGAGCATAAAAAAATGCCTGGGAGCTTCGAGCTCGCGAATACCTGCTTCCAGGATCATCCGGGTAAAGGGCCCGGCACTACCGTCCATAACCGGTACTTCGTAAGAATCAAGCTCAACTATCACATTATCTATGGATAACCCGGCCAGACATGCCATCAAATGCTCGATGGTGGACACAATTACACCATCTGAACCGATCACCGTGGCCAGGCTGGTATCCACCACATAATTGAAACGGGCCGGGATGCAGGGGTTGTCAGGCAGGTCTTTTCTGACAAATTTAATCCCGTGATTGACGGAAGCCGGTTTCAGCGTCAAATGCACGGTCTTGCCGGAGTGAAGTCCGATACCGGAACAGCTAACCGCCTTGTCGAGGGTCCTTTGGTGGATCGGTATTGTCATATATTGATATATTCAGCGACGGTTTTAGTTTGAGACTTTCTCTAAATGTCCCTTTTTGCAAAGGTCTCAATTCCACAAAACAGTCGATAAAATCGAATTTACTTAAATGTTGAAAATAATAACCCGTTTAACCGGAAAGTCAATAACTATTAGTTTTAATATTCCATTTCGCGCCCCCATCACACCATCTCCGATGCCGGGCTCATGGATGGCGGACACGTTCCGCGGCCCGGTGAGGTGAGCCTGGCACACAAACGGGGTTTTATTCCTGGATCAGCTTCCCGAATTCAAAAAGCATGTAAATTTTCCCAAAATTTCACCCGTGGGAATTCATGCTGCTGTTGTGCAGTTTCTATTTAATCAAATGCCATGTCCGGTTTCAGCGGCTACGCGATGCACCACCGCCGGAACCGATTAGTTGACAGTCGTCTATTTCGGGACCTCACTCATAGAGATACCCAGAGCGCTAGCAACGCCCTCACCGTAAACGGGGTCTGCTTTTATGCAATTGCCGATGTGACGGATTTTGATTTCTTTAGGCGCATCACCCATTGCCCGGGCGGTATTCTCAAAAAGAGCCTTCTGTTGCTCGGGATTCATCATGCGAAACAGATTCCCAGGCTGAGAGTAATAGTCATCATTGTCCTCCCGGTGATTCCAGTGGTCAGCCGCACCGTCTAGGTCCAGCGGTGGTTCTCTGAAATCTGGCTGTTCCTGCCACTCCCCATAGCTATTAGGTTCGTACCCGAGAGTACCGCCATGGTTGTCATCCACACGCATGGCGCCGTCGCGATGGAAGGTGTGGACCGGGCAGCGGGCACGATTGACTGGGATCAGGTGGTGGTTCACCCCCAAGCGATACCGCTGGGCGTCCCCGTAAGAAAAGAGTCGCCCCTGCAACATCTTGTCGGGTGAAAAACCAATGCCCGGTACAATATTGGCGGGGTTGAAGGCCGCCTGCTCGACCTCGGCGAAATAGTTTTCGGGATTCTTGTTTAATTCCAGTACGCCCACGTCCATAAGCGGGTAGTCCCCGTGCGGCCAAACTTTGGTCAGGTCAAACGGGTTAAAGGGGCACTTTGCAGCGTCCTTTTCAGGCATCACCTGAATCTTCATGTCCCACTTTGGAAAGTCACTTTTCTCGATACTCTCAAACAGGTCGCGCTGGT
>JAIVWA010000171.1:0-8282 GCA_049190255.1 Gammaproteobacteria bacterium
AGAGTGTCAAAAGGATTGTGTTGATCCAAAAGGTCCCATCCCGGCCCTGCTGGGCCTGAGATGGCGTTACGTCAGTCAAAAGCTTTTCCGAATTCAACTCCCGGAAGCTGGCTGAACTTACAACGCAATTATGATTTATGGCAAACTTCACACAGAAATTTTGCTTGGAAATCCGTTCAACCGAATAATTATCTAGATAAGGACATTCCAGCGCAAAAAATCTCGCTTGACAAACAAACCCGTCTTGGATAATCGAATACTGATTATTTCCGTTCATTATGGATACAAATTAGAAATGGAAAGGAGATTAAAATGAAGGCAAAAGTAACAAAGGATTGTATGGGAGACCGGCTTTGCAACAATCTTTGTCCCGAGGTTTTCGAATACGACGAGGATGAATTGAAATCCATTGTCAAATTCGACGAAATTCCGGGAGAATACAAAGATCTGGTGAGACAAGCCGCCGAAGAATGCGGCGCCCACGCCATTGAAATCGAGGAAGACTAAACAGCGGACGCAACAACCGGAGCGCACCGAAACCGCCACCGGCGGTTTCGGGTAAATGCGCAACCGGATGGAAAGGATCCTTACAATGGGAAAATTCAGAGAAAGCCGGACGGCAAAAAACCTGCTGGGCTCTTTTGCCGGAGAATCCCAGGCCCGCAATCGGTACACCTATTTTGCCAGAAGGGCCGCCGAAGAAGGCTATGATCAGATTGCAGAAATATTTGAGGAAACCGCCGACAACGAGTGTGAGCACGCCCTGCGGTTCTTCAAATTTTTTAACGGCGGCGAACTGGAAATTACCGCCAGTTTCCCTGCGGGGGTAATTGGCAGCACCTATGACAACCTGCTGGCGGCGGCGGCCGGAGAAAAATTTGAACATTCAGAGCTGTACCCGGGCTTTGCAAAGACAGCCCGCGAAGAGGGCTTTGAAAGGGCAGCCGAAACCTGGGATGCTATTTGTGTTTCCGAAAAACAGCACGAGAAACGCTACCGTGAACTGGCCGCCAATATTGACAGCGGTGCGGTTTTCAAACGGGACCAGGAGGCGGTCTGGAAATGCCGCAACTGCGGTTATCTGCACGTGGGCCCGGAAGCGCCGGAAAAATGTCCCGCCTGTGTGATGCCCCGGGATGTTTTTGAACTGCTCGCAGAAAACTGGTAAAAAGGCTTAATCACAAAGAATCATAATGCTCTCAAAATTATCATCCCGCAACGTTCTCATCTTATTCGTTTTGACCCTCTATTTTTTATTGCTCGGCTACAAGCTGATGCGCCTGGGGATCCACGGCGACGGTCTCGAGTATGCCACTGTTGCCCGGAATATGGCGGACGGTCTGGGAACATTCTGGAAGCCTTATCTGGATGACACCATTCATCCGGTTTTCCACGAACACCCGCCCCTGGTATTCTGGATTCAGTCTATATTTTTCAGACTTTTCGGCGACGGGCCTTATTTTGAAAACTTTTACGGATTTTTTGCGGGACTGATTATACTCGGGTGTATGGCCTGGTTCTGGCAGCAGGTCCGGCGTGATTTCGGGCTATCCTCCATCGGCAACTGGTGGCCCTTGCTGCTGATCGTGCCGCTGCCGTTATTTACTTATACGATGCAGACCAACCGTATCGTCGTTACCTATACCATCCTGGCGATCCTACCTACCTATGCGGCCTACCGCAGTGTGATCGGCAACAAGCGCACGCTACTCTTCAGCCTGGCGTCCGGCGTGCTGATATATCTCGGATTTATTGCCAAGGGACCGGTGGCGTTTTTCACCTTCGCCGTGCCGGCAATTGCATGGCTGGCGCTGGAAGCAAAGTTGTCAAAAGTTGTCATCAGCACCCTGTTGGCAGTGGTCACCTTCACAGTGGTTTTATTGGCAACCTTTCATTTCTTCCCTGAGAGCGCGGATTTCTGGAGAGGTTTTTGGAAAGCTCAGGTCGTGGCAAGCTTAAAAAGCGAAAGGGCGGCCGGGGATACCCACTGGTATCTGGTCGAACGGTGGGCCGCTGAAATGGCCGTCTCTGTTGTAGTCGCCGGCTTTTTCATGGCCCTGGCCCGGATATCGTTTCGTCAAATTAAATTTAACCGGCAAGCCTTGTTTTTTTTGCTCATTGGGCTGGCAAGTAGTCTGCCGTTTTTAATCAGCACCCGTCAGCACAATCGCTATATTTTCCATTCCTATCCGTTTTACGTGTTAAGTCTGGCTTTTGTCACCGACAGCATCGCCGCCAGAATTGAATCGATTTTAAGCCATCGGCCGAAAGTTCGTGCCGTTACCGGTGTGATTGCCCTGGTCTTCTTCCTTACGGCATTTACCAGCATGCTTTATAAAAAAGATCACCTCAGGGGCAGAAAACCTTTTTTTAAGGATATCTACCTGCAAAAAATTCAGCTGCCCGAACGCACCACCATCTCGGCCTGCCCGGGAGCCATGATTCACCCTGACTGGCTGTTTGCCGATATGATGCGGTTTTACAGAGTCAGTTTAACTCCCGAAATGGGAAGAGAATATCTCATCATTGCCAAAGGCAGCGGTTGTAACGTGCCCGAAGGTTACCAAAGGATCAACCAGGAACCTACCATCAAATACATTCTATACAAAAAAGCGCTGCCCTAGCCTTCTAAGAGCCCCCTTCCAGGCCAAAATCCTGCCCATAGTTGACATTGCAATTCAAGTAATTAACATTAAGAGAAATTTTTCTTGAAAAAAGGATCGGAAAAAATGCAAAAAAAATATAAGATATTGGTGGTTTTGAGTATCGCCGCCGTATTTTTGACGTGGTACGGTTTTGATTATGGCGAAACACAACTGATCACAAAAAGCAAACATTCACCTGTTAAAAAAAACCGCAAACCTATCGTATCGGAAAAACTGGCGGACAACGATGACATGGTCGCCGCCATATTAATTATGCCGAAATCCTATCTGCCGGCCCTTAAACGGTTCTCACAATCCGCCATGGCAAGGAATATAAAAATTCTGCGGGCCCAGCTTGAAGTAAAAGACGGGAAAATGACGGCGGTACGATACGATAAACGCGTGAAACAGCCGGGCCATAAAATTGAACCGGCCAACAATCCCGCCAATCAAACCACTGACCTAATCTCAAAACTCCCACCGGATAAGGAAAACAAAATCTTATCAACCGGTTTTCTGTATTTGCTGGCCAGTATTCAAAAAAACCGGTTTAACCGCTAACTCTATGATTCCGGGAGTCATCCATGATCTTTAAGCAACTAACCGTATTAACCGGAAATTCCGTGTCACATTTGAGCAATGTTATTTCCTTTTTAGGCGGCGGGGGAGTAAATATCCGCGCTCATTGCCTGGTGGATAATGGTGACGGCTTCTGCAAATTAAGAATGGTCGTATCGGAACCGGAAAAAGCGATTGCGGTTTTACAGAAAGAAAAATTAACGGCGGTGATCAACGATGTCGTCCTAATTGAAACCGACGACAGACCGGGCGGATTGAGTCGAATGCTCAAACTGCTGGAAGAAGACGATATTCAAATAGAATACTCGTATACCGCCGTCAGCGAATCGCCCGGAATCGCAATGATGGTATTTCGTTTTTCAGACAATGCAAAAGCGCTTAAAATATTGGAGAAAAATGGCCTGCAGCCAATGGCGTCCAAAGACTGACAGGATGAATTAATTACTCCGCCCTGAAATCTCGAGTGCAGACCATCGGGGTTTTCTGACCCCCATGCCGATCGTTCAATCAAGTGGGTCGAAGGGCCGTAACCCGGAAACCAGACGCACCCTTTACAAAAAAAATCCAGTGCCCTCCCCCTTCCCTTTGATGTTGTTCCCGGAACAGCCGTGTCATACTTGCATTTCCACCAGGCTATGGTTATATTTTTGATGCTATGAGAGAAACCAACGAAAAGATACCCGATCCCAAAGAATTGGAAAAAGAGATCAGTGAGTTTTTGGCCAAAAAGTTCGGCCAAAATGTAAAGATCGTATCGCCCATGGTGATGACCCAGCAGGCGACGGTGGATCAAACCAAGGAAGCCGGCAAATCCAAGAAAAAAATCAACTTTGATTTAAAGCCGGAAGAACTCATTGCCTACCTGGATCAATACATCGTCAAACAGGACAGCGCCAAAGCCATTCTGGCAACCAAAATATGCACGCACTTCAATCGCATTAAGCGCGCCATGGAATCTGAAAACGCCATCAGCAGCATGGTGGGCAGCATAAAGAACAACGTTCTGATGGTCGGGCCGACCGGTGTCGGCAAGACCTATATTATCAAATTGATTGCAGATAAAATCGGTGTGCCCTTCGTCAAAGGAGATGCGACCAAATTCAGCGAAACCGGTTATGTCGGTGGCGATGTGGAGGATCTTGTTCGAGATCTGGTACGCGAAGCAGACGATGATATCGAACTGGCCCACTATGGCATCGTCTATATCGACGAGATTGATAAAATTGCATCCAGCCGCAATCTGATCGGTGCCGATGTATCCCGCACCGGTGTGCAGCGCGCCCTTCTCAAACCGATGGAGGAAACCGATATCGATTTAAAAGTACCCCATGACCCCATTTCAATGATCCAGGAAATCGAACAGTTTCGCAAAACCGGCAAACGGGATAAACGTTCCGTCAACACCGGCAGCATTTTGTTCATCATGAGCGGGGCCTTCACCGAACTGGGGCCGATTATCGAAAAACGTCTTTCAAAACAGGGTATTGGATTTGGCGCCCGTATTCGCAAAGCCGAGGAACAGGTCGATATCCTCAAACACGTCAGATCCGAGGATTTGATCGAATTCGGCTTTGAGTCTGAGTTTGTCGGCCGCCTGCCGGTACGGGCGGTCTTTGACCACTTAACCGAGGATGATCTGTACGAGATTCTCAAAAACCCCAACAATCCCATCATCCTGGGGAAAAAACTTGATTTTGCGGCCTACGACATTGAGGTTAAATTCGAAGACCGCTTATTGCAGACATTGGCCGGTCATGCCTTTGCCGAAAATACCGGTGCCAGAGGCCTGGTCAGCGCAGTTGAAAAAGCGTTGCTTGACTTTGAAAGAAAACTGCCTTCCGCCGGCATAAACGAATTTCCCGCCACCTCGGCTATCATAGATAACCCGGAGACATTTCTGAAAACCATTGCCGGTGCAACCAAAAAGCAGGAAACGCATCAACTTTTCGGTCGACTGATCCAGCAGGAAAAAGAAAATATTAAAGAATACCTCAAAGAAAATCAAAAGAACCTGGCGGATAAATATGGCCTGACGATGACGCCCTCGCGGCTCGATGTAGTTGCCACGTGTTACGCTAAAAATACGCTGGACATCGGCAAAGTGATAAAAAAGATCAAATCCCATTATGATGAAATCAAAAAGATTGAACTGTACTTTTTCAAAAACCATGATATTAATATTGTTCTTGAAGAAGACGCCATTGATTTTATCATCGAAAAGCTGATAGAATCTCCTTTTGAGTTAGAAGATGTCACTGAGAAAATAAACCAGGATTTTCAGCACGGACTCAAGCTGGCCCGCGAAAAAACCAACCGCAACCGATTTTTCATTACCCGGCAAGCCCTGTTGGATCCGGAAGCGTTTGTCGGCGAGCTGATTAAAGATCAAATTAAACCATCCTAACAGCACACATCTGTCAACAGCATCAGGGGCTTCGCCCCAACCTGTCGAGAGCCTCCCTTCGAGAGCCTCAGGATCTAATGACAAAGTCGTGCGATTGGAATAATTCCAATGAATCCAAAGGAGATGAACCCAAGATCATGATCGGAATATCAAAGCTGTATTGCGGAACGGTAGAACCTTCCGACCTCCTGCGCTATGGACGTGATTCCTCGAAATTGCCCTCTCATCTGCTGCAATTTAGCGAAGACAAGCGTCCCGTTATTGTCTGGAATGTGACCCGGCGATGCAATTTAAAGTGCGTTCACTGTTATGCTCACGCAAAAGATATCCCCTTTGACAATGAATTGACCACCGAACAGGGCAAGGAATTAATCGACGACCTTGCCGCCTTCGGCTCCCCGGTCATGTTGTTTTCCGGCGGGGAACCACTGGTTCGCAAAGACCTGCCTCAGCTGGCAGCCTATGCCGTGGAAAAAGGCATGCGGGCGGTAATATCCACCAACGGTACCTTGATCACCCCCAAAATGGCTCGTACGTTAAAAGAGATCGGGTTGTCCTATGTCGGCATCAGCCTCGACGGCATGCAAGAAATCAACGACCGCTTCAGAGGCGTTAAGGGCGCGTTTCGCTCCGCACTGGAAGGGATTAAAAACAGTCAAGATGCCGGCATAAAGGTCGGGCTGCGTTTTACGGTCAATAAATTCAATGTCAGGGAAATCCCCAAGATTTTCCAACTTCTCGAAGAAATGGACATTCCCCGGGTGTGTTTTTACCATCTCGTTTATGCCGGTCGCGGAGCCGAGCTGGTAAAAGAGGATTTGAGCCATGAAGACACCCGGGCGGCACTTGATCTTATCATTGATGAAACCCAGCGCCTGCATGCGGCAGGCAAGCCCAAGGAAGTTCTGACGGTGGATAACCATGCCGACGGTCCTTATATTTACCTCAGACTGTTGAAAGAAGATCCTGAGCGGGCCCAAAAGGTGCTGGAGCTGTTAAAATGGAATGAAGGCAATAATTCCGGCCGGGGCATCGGATGCGTCAGCTGGGACGGTGAGGTTTATGCCGATCAATTCTGGCGCCACTACAGCTTTGGCAATGTCAAAGACCGGCCCTTTTCAGAAATCTGGACCGACACTTCCGAACCGCTGTTGGGAAAGCTGAAAGAAAAGAAAAAACATGTCAAAGGGCGCTGCGCCACCTGCAGCTGGCTGGATGTTTGCGGGGGTAATTTCAGGGTGCGCGCTGAAGCTGTCAGCGGCGATGTCTGGGCACCTGATCCGGCCTGCTATCTGACCGACGAGGAGATAGCGCTGACACACACTCCGGGACATTGTGAATAGAAACCTCGTTGGTCAATTTTTTGTATTCATGACTCCCAAATCCGGCAGTTGAAAGAATGCCTAAAATGCATTTTAGGCATCTACCGACTTGTGCGTGGCAGGCAATTTGACATAAAGAGGGGAAGATGATTCCTTAACATTGTTACATGGAATTGTGAAAGGTAGGTTCTATGTTATTTCCTGACTATAGACCCAGACGGTTGCGGCAAAATGAAACCTTGCGGCGTATGATTCGCGAAACCAGTTTATCGGTTAACGATCTCATCCTGCCCCTGTTTGTTATTGACGGTCAGGATGTCAAAAATCCGATTTCATCGATGCCCGGTCATTTTCAACTGTCGATTGACAATTTTCTTAAAACCGCCGAAGACGTCCATGAACTGGGGATTCCGGCCATTGTTCTTTTCGGGATCCCTGAAAATAAAGACGCCCTGGGCACCCGTGCCTATGCGGACGACGGTATCGTTCAAAGGGCAACCCGGGCCGTGAAAGAGAAACTGCCGGACCTGGTCGTTATCACGGATGTTTGCCTGTGCCAGTATACAGATCACGGACATTGCGGCGTGGTTAAAGGCGATACCATCGATAATGACGCCAGCCTGGATCTGATCGCCCGCACGGCCCTGTCCCATGCCAGGGCCGGGGCCGACATGGTGGCCCCCTCGGACATGATGGATGGCCGCGTCGCTGAAATTCGCGAAATCCTGGATGAAAACAATTTCAGCCAGATTCCCATCATGTCCTATGCCGCCAAATATTGCTCGGCCTATTACGGACCGTTTCGCAGTGCCGCAGATTCGGCTCCCAAATTCGGCGATCGCAGGACCTATCAGATGGATCCGGCCAATGCCCTGGAAGCCATTCGGGAGGTCACGATGGATATCGAGGAAGGGGCGGACATCATCATGGTGAAACCCGCGCTGGCCTACCTGGACATCATCTGCCGGGTGCGTGAAGAAATCGATCTTCCGCTAGCCGCCTACAATGTCAGCGGAGAGTTCTCCATGATTAAAGCGGCCGAAAAAATGGGGTGGATTGACGGATCGAAAGTAATGATGGAAACCCTGACGGCCATAAAGCGCGCGGGGGCGGACATGATTCTAACTTATTTCGCCATCGAAGCGGCCCAGGCCTTGCGTTCAGGGTTCTGAGTTCAGGGTTCAAGGGTTACAGATTAAGTGAAAGGATTGAACGTCGAACATCGAACGTCCAACATCGAACGTCGAATATTGATGACGCTACGCTTTATCTATTTAAAAACAAGCCAATCACGCTGAAGACGTGATCTAAAGACAGCTGAATCCTCCAAAG
>JAIVWA010000172.1:0-8257 GCA_049190255.1 Gammaproteobacteria bacterium
TTAGGCCCATGATAACAACAGGACTAGAATCAGTCACCACCGGGGGGACCCAACCCGCGGTTGTCCCTTCCAAGGAGATGGATAGGGATGCTTTTTTAAATCTTTTAATTACCCAGCTGCAAAATCAGGATCCGCTGAATCCCACCGACAGCACTGAATTTACAGCCCAGCTGGCCCAATTCAGCTCCCTGGAGCAGCTGGGGAATGTGAATGATAATTTGAAACAATTGCAGAATTTCCAGGCCTCGATCAATAATTCCCAGGCGGTTTCATTGATCGGCAAAGAAATTACGGCCACCGGGAATTTACTTGAACTGACCGGTGGTCGTCCGGCCGAATGTGATTTTAAATTGGATGAGGATGCCACGGTGGTGGTGGCCAGCATTTATGATCATACGGGTGAATTCGTAACTTCCTTTGAAGGCCAGAATCTCACCGCCGGCCAACACACCCTGTATTGGGACGGCACCGATAAAAACGGCAATCCCGCAGCCCCCGGAAACTATACGTTTGAAGTCTTAGCGGCGGATGCTGCCGGCAACCATATCCAGACCACCACCTTTTTCAGTGGAATTGTCAATAAGGTAATTTTTGAGAATAACACCACCTATTTGATTTCAGGAGGCCAAAAGGTGGCGCTGGGCGACGTGATTCAGGTTGCCGCTCCTGAGAATATGGATGAAGACCCATTAACCGCAGAACAAAATAACCCATTAATTAATGGAGGAAAATAAAAATGATAGGTTCATTATTTGCTGGAATTTCAGGCCTTAATGCCAATGCGATGGCCATGACCGTCATCGGCGACAACATCGCCAATGTCAACACCACGGCGTTTAAAGCCAACCGGTCGTCGTTTGCCAATATGCTCAGCCAGTCTCTGACCGGTGCGGGAAGTGGTGATATCGGCCGTGGAGTGGAGTTTTGGGGCACCAGCGCCACCTGGAGCCAGGGTAACGTCGAGAATACCGCCAGCCCAACCGATATGGCCGTTAACGGCAAAGGCTTTTTCATCCTGCAAGATGATACGGGCCTGAGTTATTACTCGCGGGCCGGTGAATTTGCCTTTGACCGCAATGGCGATCTGGTTAACCCCGACGGTCTTTACGTTCAAGGCTATGAAGTTACGGCGGTTGCTCCTGACGGCACATTTTCCCTGGGCAACATCGCGAATATCAATATTCCGGGTGAAAGTACCGCAATGCCAAGCGCCACGACTGAATTTACGGTGGATGTCAACCTGGATGCCAGAGCGGTTGCAGGTGACACCTATTCCACCACGCTGAGTGTTTTTGACTCCCTGGGCAATGCCATTCCGCTCAGCATCACCTTTACCAAACAGGCGGCTCCCATCAACACATGGTCAGCCGGTGTTTCCGTTCCGAGTACCGTCGCCCTGCCTGCTGATGTAACCATAAACCCCTCAACCCTGACCTTTACCGCCACCGGCGGTTTGGCAACCGGAGGATCGGACTCTCTGATTGCGATCAACAATCTGCTGACGGGTGCCGAAAACCTAAGTCTGAATTGGGATATTTTTGACGCCGTCGCCGGTGGGGTCTCCAACGGGGATATAACCCAGTATGCTTCGGCTTCCACCACCACCTTTCAAACCCAGAACGGATACGCCTCCGGCGTTTTACGCGGCGTTGATGTGGACGAGGAGGGTGTGGTCACCGGTATTTATTCCAACGGTCAGCTGATCCCGCTTTTTCAGGTGGCGCTGGCAGACTTTGCCAACTACGGCGGCCTGCAGAAGCTGGGTAAAAACCTGTACCAGGAATCGCGAGCTTCCGGACAGGCCTTGACGGGAACGCCCCAGGACGGATCACTGGGGGCAATCAGCCCGCAAACCATTGAAATGTCGAATGTCGATCTGGCCCAGGAGTTCGTCAAGATGATTATCACCCAGAGAGCTTTCCAGGCCAACGCCCGGGTGATCACCACCAGTGATGAGATCCTTTCTGAGCTGATAAATCTTAAGCGATAATTATAGATAACCAATAGCCAGAAGGCCAGGAAGCGGGGATTGCCGGTAGGCTAAAAAACCTTAGCTTCCTGGTTTTCAAGCCTCCCCGCCTCAAGCAATTGGTGGTGGTATCGATACCTCGCCGAATTTTGACCGCAGCACCAGTTGACGGGGGTGGAGGTGCCACCCTGACAGGCTTTTTTGATCTAGCGTTGTCGACCGTACTTAAAAGAAACTTTGTCCTTGGCTAGTTTCATATGACGGGTTAACTAAAAAATCTTTTCACTGTTTCGGATAGGCGGAGTTTCACACGAGGATTTAGCACCTTTGAGATCCTGACACCTGAAACCTATAATAGGGATAGCCGCCATACAACCGGCAAGGGTCTGACACCCCGGCCGGTTGTATCTGTCAAACGGCGACGAGCAGCAGCAATACAAAACACAGGGTTACTGATTGTATCGCATTTTCTGCTCTTCCTCGATGAGTTTCATGGTTTCGGCACTGCCGCCGGTATGAATCCACAGGTTTTCAGGTCGGTCCAGGAGTTCCTGGATGATCTTTTTGTATTTTTCACCCTGACCGGCGTGATCCGCCAGCTCCTGCACCTCGGGCAAAAATTCCTGATAAAAATTGCGGGAAATCTCGTACATGCCGTGCCAGTGGGTATAGTCCGGGGCATTCATGGCCACCGCCATCCGGGCCCGGCGCCCTTCATGATGCCAGATCTCAAACCAGGTATAGCCCAGTTTATGCTGAAAGCCGGTATTTTTCCAGATACCGTCTTTTTTCAGCATGTTGACAATTTTTATGCCGGGTTTGGCAAACTTGTCGTTGTACAGGTTGACCAGATCATCAAACTGCTTGTAAAAACCCTCGATCTGATTGATGCCGTGGCAGGATTTGCACATTTCCTGCATGCTTTTGCGGCGCTGCTTCCAGGTGGTCACACTGTCGATGGTCTTTTCGGCGACGACCTTTTTCAGCTTGTTGCCCTCTCTGACATAGGTTTTGTACTTGGCCTTCTGGCCGGGGCGCGGCGGAATTTCACCGGTGATGTCGGTGACCGTGCCATCGGTGAAGGTTACCCGGTTCAATTTGCTTGACACCGGCGCTCTCAGGTTCCAGGAGATGCGGTCGCCGACGTTGTGGCTGTTGGGAGCCACGGAACCGTTTAATTTTATGAACGAGCCCATGTGACAGGTGGAGCAGGTGGGGGCGGTATAATAATCATCGCCCAGGACCCACTTGCCGTCTTTCATAATATTCATGGCATTGCGGCCTCCTCCTAACTGAGCGGAGTAAAAGGCGATGCCGTGTTTGGACTCTTCATAGATTTCCTTCTGGGGATGGTCGGGACCCAGGTGGCACTTGCCGCAGTTTTCAGGCTGTCTGGCAACGCTGGCCCTGAAGGAGTGCTTGGAGTGACAGGCAATACAAACCCCCTTGGAGCCGTCCGGGTTGATGCGGCCGATGCCGGTATTGGGCCAGGTGTTGTGGTCCAGCTGGGGCGCATCGGTTTTGCTGCGCAGAATATTGCCGTCCTTGTCGCGCTTGAGCGCCAGCACCGACCCGTGGCACTGCCAGCAGCCACTGGCCATGTTGGCCTTGTTGGTGGGCATGCCGCCGACCACCTCGGCCAGCATGTTGTCCAGAGAGGCCATGATCTCACCGGCGGTGGCATGATGGGACGGCGCCATTTGCTTGGCCTCGGGCTCATGGCATTTTCCGCAGTCGTTGGGCGACAGGATGGCCTTGATGAACGCGCCTTCGTGCATGTAGCCCAACTCGTCGCCTTTTTCGGCCGCATGGCAGGTGTAACAGGCAATCTGGCCTTCCTTGGCCGCCGCATGGGGCGAATTCTCCCACTGCAGCACCAGAGATTTGTTCTCTTTTAAATGACACATGATGCACTTTTTGTTGATTTCCTGGTTCTTGGGATTTTTCACATCAAAGGATGCCTGGGTCGTCGCCAAAGCAGTCCCGGCTGCAAAAATTCCCAAGATAAACACAATGAATGCCGATCGTATCAAATACATCGTATCTCCTCCTTATGTCTTTTTGACGCGCTAAAATATTGAGGCCTGGCAGCCGGTATCCATGAGTGTCAATCAATCCGCAAACTAAGCCCCATGGAAACGCTTCCGGTCAAACGTATGAAAGACACCACCTCCTTTCCGGTTTGCATTGATATTAGCATGTTCCTAAAGGTTCAAAGGTTCTGGGTTCAGCGTTCAGCGTTATCCTACCACAATTGATAATTGGCTATTTTCTATTGAAAAAATTCAATCGATTTTGTTTTTAAGAAATTTCCGATGAACCACTGAACTTTCGTATAATACTCCTTAAGGCCGAAGTTTCTTTTTCGATCAATCTGGCCGCTTCAGCGGCCGGCGGTTGGGCTGAACCTCTAAGTCGACTCTTCGTCATCCTCCAGCCAAAAAGGGAAGATCTTGCTGAGGATGAACAGCAGAATCAAAGGCAGGGACATCAAAATCAAGACCATCATGATGCCCTCCTTATCGAACCATTCCGGGTGAAACTCGGTAAAACCCCGGTGACTTTTGGACATTAACTGACCACCGATAACCACGTTCCAGCGCATAAACATGACCTGTACCAGGAGCAGCAAAGACACCAGCGGGGCGATGATAAGGTAAATTGAATCCTTGACCCGGGTCAGGCACAGCCAGCCAAACAAAAACACCGGGATGACGGATAATATACCGACCTGCCAGACCCAGAAGGAATTAAAAAGAGGCCCCCACAGCAGTCCTTCCACCGAGTGATGGTACCAGGTTCGCAGGTAAGAATGGGAAAAGACTTCCAGCATCTCAAAGGAAAAATCAATGATGAAAAACCCTGCCAGATAATTGGTACAGGCCCGCAGACAAACCATATCAACGGGTTGTTTGCTGATTTTTTTGATCAGGCTGTAGACGAAAATAATACCGGCAATACCTGAAACGCAGGCGGACAGCAGGAAAATAACCGGCATAAGCGGTGTGGCCCAGATGGGGTTGGCCTTCACGCCGCCGAAAATAAAGCCCACATAGCCGTGCAGCACGCACGCCATGGGAATGCCGATGGCCGCCAGAAATTTGATGATTTTGTGATCCAGCTCCAGGGATTTGGGCGAGAGATTATCGCTGTCAAAGGTAAGCACCCGGTAGATGAGTTTCATCAGACCCTGTGATTGTTCTTTAAGCTTTACCAGGGTGGGGCGGTAAATAAACAGGATTTCAAGCAGCAAAACGACGCCGTAAAGGGTATAAATATAGCCGAATCCGGCCATGGCCGAAGAGGGGTTGGGTGTCAGCATAATGTTGAAGTTTCTTTCCGGACGGCCAAGGTGCATCAGCAGCGGTAAGGTGGCAAAGGCCAGGAAAGCCAGGGCGAACAGCAGCGAAAAGCGCGAAATCGGTTTTAAAGCCTCGACCTTGAATACGTGGTACAGAGAAGAGACGATGAAGGCCCCGGCCACGATCCCGGTAATATAGGGATAAAGTGCGATCATCATGCTCCAGTGTACATGCAGGTCATTGGGAAATACAAAGTTGGCTGCATCCATCAGACCACCTCCCTTCGAAGGCCCTTATAATAAAGCGCGGGGTAATTACCCATATCTTTTTTTAAAACCGTCAGGACACCGGGGCCGCGCAGAATCTTGGAAACTTCGGACTCCTTGTCATTCAAATCGCCGAATTTTCGTGCCCCGGTGGGACATACATCGACGCAGGCCGGCAGCAGTCCCTTGCGCACGCGGTGATAGCACCAGGTGCACTTGTCGGCCATGTGGGTCACCGGATTGAGGAAGCGCACCGAGTAAGGACAACCCTGGATGCAGTAAGCACAGCCGATGCAGCGTTTTTGATCGATGAGGACAAATCCATCCGGCGATCGGAAAGTGGCCCCCACCGGACAGACCTGAACGCAGGAGGGATCTTTGCACATGTTACAGAGTTTGGGCACAAAAAACGTGTCTCTGATCGGCTTGTCCAGGTCCTTGCGGGGCTCTTGATAGCCGTCCAGTCCCCCGTTGGGCGAATCCACCCAGACCTCATCGTCAAAGTCTTTAACATAGCGCTCCACCCAGGTCCGGTAATTGCCGTCGGGGACATTGTACTCCCGTTTATCGGCCACACAGCAGGAGCCGCAGCCGATACAAAGGGTGATGTCCACGATGAAGGCAAAGTTCTTTTTGGATAGATCCCATTCACTGTCGCGGATACCGTCAATCTGTTCGGGTACCTTCAGGACATCGGCTCCGGCCGTGATTACCAGGAGCAGCGAGCCGGATATGGTTCCCTTCAGGACCTTTTTAATAAATTGACGTCGATCCTTGTCCAGTTCGGATTTTATGCTGTCCATTAGCTCTTCTCCTGCATACCAACTATCTCTTTGGCCCGGTTAATATATTGCAGCGGTGCATGTTGATTATGGCACTGGTTGCAAATATGGGTTACCTTGACTTTCTGGCTCTCAAGATGCTCCGGCATAACCACCGTTTTGATCACTTCTTCGGGCCGGGCCTGGATGGCCTTGTTATGGCACCGCAGGCATAATACCCTGATTTCTTCACCCCTTTTCACCGGCAACGTGCCCACTTTTTTACCGTCCTTGATATGATCGGCATAGGGACCATGACAAAATTCGCAGGAAATGGTTTTGTGGCGGCCGTTTAAATGAATTTTGGCCGTGTACTGATGACACGAAAAACAGGAAGCGTTGGTCCAGTAACGGATTTCCAGGTTGGCCTCTTCCTCGATCGTATCCGCGCGATAGTGCCCGTATGTTCCAAATGACTTGGGCGTCAGGAGCATTTTACCGAGCAACCCAATCACGGCAAAGACCACCAGGCCCAGCACAATACGTTTAACATGTGAATTGTAGGTAGATTGCACCGATTGCCTCCTTCAAATTTTAAGGCGCCTGAATTCAGCCCCCAATGAGTATTTGGTGTGAAGATTCGCATGGGTTTCAAGGCCAAAAACCAGCAAGAATACACCGTGCCAATATGTCATTGGAGGATCAAACCCTCAAGCAACAAAAATGTAAAAGTTGTAACATCCGAACCCGGACAAGCCGGAATTGAATATTGACGATTGAAGATTGAAGATTTGTGGTATCGCTTCGCTCTGTCTTTTTTAAATCGATAGAATTGCTAAAATATTCAATCTGGCTATGGCATAAATCCTGCGCAAACATGATGTGATTTCAATAAATAGGCCTAATAGTTCACCGCGGAGCTCGCAGCCTCCGGCCCATAGGGCCTATGGCCTACGCCCCGGTGGGAGAACGCTGAGAAAGAAAATTTAAAATAATCTCTGCGTACTCAGCGGTCTCTGCGGTGAGATACCTCTTGGAATGGCATCAGATTTTATGAAGTTTCATACAAGCGCCGCCTCTGGCCAAAAAAACGGCCAGTCTAATCGAAAAAGAAACTTTGGTCTTTGCTATTTTCATATGACGGGCTAACTAAAAAATGAACGTCGAACACCCGCCTGCCATGCATAGTGCGTTGAGTTAGCATAATCATTAAGTTATGACTCGAATTATTAAATTTGTCTCGCACCAGTTTCAAGGCATTGCGGGCAGGTCGAACATTGAACGTCCAACATCGAATAATGAATTCTGTCAATTTTATTAAAAGAACTGAGCAACACCCGGCGCAAGCGCCTGCGCCTCCGGCCTGTAAGCATACGGGATAGAAGCCTACGGGCTGGAAGCGCTGCACGAGCGAAGCTACCCTTCGAAATTCGATTCGGCTGCTTTCGACGTGCTCAAGCCCTGAGCTTGCCGAAGGGCTCGTTGCAAGCTGCGGTTCGCTTGTTTTAAAATTAGATAAAGCGTAGCGTCATCAATATTCGACGTTCGATGTTGGACGTTCGATGTTCGACGTTCAATCTGTTTGCTGTTTAATCCAGGCCCGGCCATCGAAGCGGCCAGTTTAATCATCAAGAAAACCGTGCCATTTTGGCGTAGTTTCATACAAGCGCCGCCTCTGGCCAAAAAAACGGCCAGTTTAATCTATAAAGAAACTTTGAAAAAGCGAATATCGAATATCGAATAATGAATGTCGAATGTCGAAGTAATGTATTCTATCGATTTTTATAAATTAAAAAGACAGAGCATAGCGATTCCATCCTTCATGATTCTGCGGTTCGATATTCGATATTCTGCGGTTCGCTGTTCAGTCCGGCCGCCGGCTGCCAAAGCGGCCAGTTTAATCAGGGAAAAATTACATTTTTGTAATAAATGGTGTAGAGCACCAAGAAAAAGTCAAGC
>JAIVWA010000173.1:0-6665 GCA_049190255.1 Gammaproteobacteria bacterium
CGATGTTCATCCTTTCAGTGTTCGATGTTCATTTTTTGAATCCCTCCTGTGCAAAAACAACTTAGCGCGAATGGGGCTTCACCCCACTACTTGCCCGTCCCCATCGCCCGTTCCAGAATTTTATCGTATTGGTTACAGTATTCCGGGCTGTCTTTTTCCACAAAAATGCCCCTTTCAATCAGGTCCGGATTTTCTTGTTTGGCTTTGGATCCGATGGGCGTGGTATTATTTTTAAACCATTTGATCATATCCACGGCATCCCCGGCTTTGTTTTTGCGCCCGAAATAGGTCGGACACTGGCTTAAAACCTCCACCACGGAGAAGCCCTCGTGCAAGATGGCTTTTTTAAGGATATCTGTCATCTGCTGGACATGATAACTGGTTGTACGGGCGACGAAGGTCGCACCGGCGGCCTTGGACAATTCCACAACGTCAAAGCTGTAGTCGATATTGGCAAAGGGTGCCGTGGTCGCCTTGATTCCTTCTCCCGACAGGGGCGAAAACTGTCCTCCGGTCATCCCGTAAATGCGGTTATTCATAACAATTGCGGTGATATCGATATTCCGGCGTGCGGCGTGAATAAAATGGTTGCCGCCTATGGCCAGCGCATCACCATCACCCATGGGGACGATCAGGTTTAGCTCCGGTCGGCTCATTTTCACTCCGGTCGCAAACGCCAGGGCCCGGCCGTGTATCGTGTGCAGGGTATGAAAATCAACATAACCGGTAATTCTGGCGGAACAGCCGATGCCGGAGACCATAACGATTTCGTTTCTACTCATGCCCAGCTTTTCGATGGCCTGCAGCAATCCATTGAGTACCGTCCCATGGCCGCAGCCCGGACACCACAGATGCGGAAAAAAGCGTTCCCTCAGGTAATCTTTAACTGCCATTTGTCAAACCCCCTTTCCCTGGGTTAACCGCAAGATGTTCATGATATCCGCCGGGGTAATGAATACGCCGTCAATGCGGTTGGCGAGAAAGACCTTTTGAGGATCATCCACGACCAGTTTCACCATCTTTAGAATTTGGCCCATGTTCAACTCCACGACGATAACGGATTTGGAGTGGGCGCATTTCTCGCGGACTAGATCCTCGGGAAATGGCCACAGTGTCTGCAGTTCAAGGAGGCCAAGTTTCTCTCCCCGCAGGCGCCGGTTTTCCACAACGTGCCGCGCCGAACGGGCTGCTGAGCCATATGAAATTAACAGATGCTCAGCGTCCTCCAGATAATATTCTTTATACCGGGCGATCTGATTGGTTCGATTTTCGATCTTGTCCACCAGGTGACGCAGCAGTCCGTGCACCACCTGTGGTTTAGTGGACGGAAATCCCCACATGTCATGAAATAAACCGGTGACATTATAGCGGTGGACACCACCAAAATCAGACATGGGAAGTCGTCCGTCTTCCCGGGGCAGATAAGGATGATAATCCACCCCTTCTTTAACTGATGTTCTGAGCCGCTCCATCAGCGGAATTACCCCGGATTCGGGAATGACCAGTGGTTCGCGCATATGAGCTACCACCTCATCAAATAATAGTATAACCGGTGTCCGGTATGTTTCAGCCAGGTTAAATGCTTCCACGGTTACCGTAAAGACATCCTGGTGATTGGAAGCCGTCATGGCAATAATGGCGTGATCGCCGTGTATGCCCCAGCGCGCCTGGTTGACATCACCCTGACTGCCATGGGTGGGAATGCCGGTGGAAGGGCCGCCACGCTGAACGTTAACGATAACGCAGGGAATTTCAGTCATAACCGCATATCCGAGGGCTTCCTGCATCAACGAGAAACCCGGACCACTGGTAGCCGTCATGACTTTACGACCGGTAAGGGAAGCACCGATAATCGCACAGAGCGATGCGATCTCATCTTCCATCTGAATGAATTTGCCGCCGGATTGGGGAAGTCGGAGAGATAGCAGCTCAGCAATCTCAGTTGAAGGGGTTATCGGATAGCCGGCAAAAAAATCCAGACCGGCGTATAGGGCCCCTTCGACACAGGCCTCGTTGCCCTGGACAAATTTTTTATTTTCATTCATTTCAACACCCTACTCTTCTGTTTCTATTTCAATTGCCAAATCCGGGCATCGGAGTTCACACAACCTGCAACAAATACAATCCTGCGGTCTAACTGCCCTGACTTTGTCCCTGTCATCCAGTTCCAGAACTTTTTTAGGGCAAAGTTCCACGCAAATGCCGCAGCCCTTGCACCAATCCCGGTTGATATGGTGTTGCTTTAATTTAGGTTTCGCCATAGACCATTCCTCTCGAGGTCCTAACCCTGATCCGCCGAAGGCGGAGAATTGACTAATGACTATTGAATATTGAAAATATGGAACATGGTCGTATCATCGGATTTTTTTTGTCTTCAATTGGCAAAAGAATCGAACGGTCTCGCTGATTTTACTGAGATTTAAACCTATTAATTTATCATACCCTTGTCAAGGAAAAGGCGTAAAAATCGGTAGTTTATGTATTACCCCTTTGACAAAGTACAACTTTTTCTAATATGCTAAAGAGAGTTCAAGCACGGTCTTGGAAGAAACAGAGGCCCTTAGTGGCCTTTATCTGACAACATGTTGTAAGAAACTAATAGAAAAGACAGAGCGAAGCGATACCACAAATCTTCAATCTTCAATCTTCAATCTTCAATTCTCCGCCTCCGGCGGATCCGGGTTAGGATCTACGTCATCCGGGAGGAGCACCATTTATTTTGAGAAAAACGGTATTACTCATCGTTATTCCTCTTTTCATAATTGTTTGCCTTGCATCCGGGCTTATTTTAGAGCTTAAGATATTCGCCACGACCCCCGCAAATACAGCGGCCTCAAAAAATATTGTTATCACCGTTCACCCGGGTCAGACGTTAAAAACGACTGCAGACCGCCTCCACAAAGAAAACATCATAAAAAACGCAGCAAAGTTTGTCCTCATTGCACGTTTTAAAGGTTACGATAAGCGATTGAAAGCCGGGGAATACCTTCTGTCAGCAGCCATGGCCCCCATGCAACTACTTGCAATCATGGTAAAAGGGACTGTCAAGCTTTACAAATTGACCATTCCCGAAGGTTACAATCTATATCAAATAGCCGAGTTGGTGGATGCGGCGAACTTCGGCACCAAAAATGATTTTATTAAAGCGGCCACCGACACGGCCCTGGCACGTAAAAACGGTCTGGAGGAAGAGACGTTTGAGGGATATCTCTTTCCGGATACCTATTTTTTCCCTAAAGAAGTCACCATCGAAAAAATTATTTCTACCATGGTACGACGCTTCTGGTCTGTTTTTGTTCCTGAATGGCAGGCCCGGGCAAAAGATCTCGGACTGAGCGTTCATCAGGTTGTAACACTGGCCTCCATCATAGAAAAAGAGACCGGCGCTTCGTTTGAGAGACCGATTATCTCATCGGTATTTCACAATCGGCTCAAAAAAAAGATGCGCCTGGAATCCGACCCTACCGTTATATATGGCATCAAAAACTTTGACGGCAATCTAACCAGGAAACACCTGACGACACGAACGCCCTATAATACCTACAAAATTCGGGGACTGCCTATCGGTCCGATTGCAAACCCCGGAAGCGCGTCTCTGGAGGCCGCCCTGTATCCGGACAAAACGCCATACATCTTTTTTGTTGCCAGAAAAGACAGCACCCATCAATTTTCAACCAACCTGAAACAACACAATCGGGCGGTTCGAAAGTATCAACTGAGACGCAGGAAAAGGAATGACGATTGACGAATGTCGAATGACGATTTAAGGAATTCTATCATTTTATACCCCTGGTTAGCCGTCTTTCTATAAACGCTCCAATTGATGTTAATTCAGCATCTTATATATCCACCAGACAGACAGATGGTTGTCTTCAGAAATCACTGGAAATAAAATGATAGAATACCTCCATTATTCATTCGTCATTCGACATTCGTCAATCGATCCGCCCGGCTTGACACGGAATCACATTACCCTTAATTTAAATTCAACAACATGCTGCCAAATTCCAGGGAGATCATTATGGTTGATTCCGAAAAGAAAAGACAAACCTTCATTATTGACCTTGAAAAACTCAATACCCTCAATGCCGAAGGGTGTGCAGCCTGTGGCCGCAAATTTAACCTCGGTGAAACCGTCGTAAAAGCATGCGGCGCCTGGGAAGGTCCCCCAAAATTTATTCACGAAAATGAAGCGGTATGGGATGCGACCACATCCTCCTTTGTGGAACGGCGCTGCTACAATTCCCGCAAAGAAGGGTGATTTTCAGCGCTTGAAAAGCAAATCATGACGTTCGCTTCGCTCACAAACGGAAATGGCCATAAAAGCACTATAATTCTAATAAGTTGTAGAAATTCCGAGACGTTCCTCCGATCCTGCCTCTAATTTAATACTTCCCTGAGTGGAAAAATTGACGGTTTTTTGGCCAAAGCACAGATCATGCCGCTTTTATATTCAAGTTTAGCAATCGATTGGCCGATAACAAGTTTAAATATATCCAATTTCAGAGGTATTAAATGGCTAAAAAAAAGCTCGATGTTTCCCTGGATAAGATCGGTCTTGTAATTGTCGGAACCGGTGCGTCGCTGTTTTATTACTATCTTGAAGAATCAATGGCCCAGAACCAGAGCCTGGGTAGTTTTATCACCATCACCATCATATTGTTAATCAGCATATTTACCCAGCTGCTGATTAACAATATCAACCGTTCTCGAGAAGCCCTGCGGGAATCCAATGAGACTTTAGAGCAAAAGGTTATTGAGCGCACTAAAGAATTGCACGAATCTGAAGTGTTATATCGCACCATTTTTGAAAATACAGGAGCGGCCACCATCATCATCCAAGAAGATATGACCATTTCCCTGGCCAACTCTGTCTTTGTCAACATGTCCGGATTTGGCAAAGGAGAAATTGAATTTAAAAAATCATTCGTTGACTTTTTTGATGAAAAAAGTAATCGCGCCATTTTAAATGATGAAGGGTTACTGAACAACGAGAAACATCTCGAATGCAAGTTTATTGATAAGGAGCGCGAAGAAAAAGACCTTCTCCTTACCATTACAACCATTCCCGGAACTGAAAATCACGTCGCATCCCTGACGGATATTTCCGAGCTTAAAGAAGCCGAGCGTCAGATTTCTCACCAGGCCTTTCACGACACACTCACTAATCTGCCCAACCGTGCCCTTTTCATGGAGCATCTAAAAATGGCAATCAAGCGCGGAAAACGGCGTCCAGATTACCATTTTGCAGTGTTATATATGGATATCGACCGGTTCAAACTGGTCAACGACAGCCTCGGGCATAGTATCGGCGATAACCTTTTAAATGCTTTTGCAGAAAGGCTCCGGGATTCTTTGAGGGATATCGATATCCTCGCACGTCTGGGTGGAGACGAGTTTGTCATCCTGATCGAAGACATTGAAAACGAAGATTATGCCAGCATAGTGGCAGAACGCCTGCAACAGACGCTCAAGCGCCCTTTTATGGTCAACAACAAGGAAGTTTTTGCACCGGCCAGTTTTGGAGTGGTGCCCAACACCCAGGACTATAATCTGCCGGAAGATATCATGCGAGATGCTGATGCGGCCATGTACCACGCTAAGGAAAAAGGCCGTGCCCAATACAAGGTATTTGATAAAAAACTGCATGAAAAAGCGCGGCACCTTTTGCAGCGGGAAACCGATTTAAGAAAAGCGGTTCACCGCAATGAATTTGTCAACCATTATCAACCGATTGTTTCCCTGAAAACAAGATCGGTGGTGGGTTTTGAATCCCTGATTCGCTGGAATCATCCCCAACTGGGATTGATTTACCCGGACTCCTTTATTTCGATTGCCGAAGATACCGGTTTGATCATTCCGATCACACGCCTCCTTCTTCAGGAAGCCTGCAGCGATTTGAAATCATGGCAGGATCAGATTCAGGATCTTCAAAAATTAACCATGAACATCAATATATCCAGCAGGCATTTTCTGCTGCCAAGCCTGTTGGACGATATCAAAGATGTACTCAATGGCACCGGTTTGCCTCCCGATCACCTGAAACTGGAGATCACGGAAACGGCCTTGATGGAGGATGTCGAAGAGACGGTACGGCACGTGAATCGAATGAGGGATTACGGTCTTCAAATCGTTATCGATGATTTTGGTACCGGTTATTCGTCATTGAGCTATTTACAGCGTTTACCGATCGATACGCTCAAAGTGGATCGAAGCTTCGTGTCACGGATTCAAAACACACCCGACGGAAACCGAAACATCGTCGAGGCCATTATATCCCTGGCTCATCGTCTTGATATGACTGTGGTGGCCGAAGGGGTGGAAACTATCGAACAGCACGCCATTCTATTAAATATGAATTGTCAATTCGGCCAGGGCTATCTGTTCTCCAAACCTATTCCAAAACAAGAGATCGATGTGCTCATCCAGGAAATGCTGGAATTCTCCCAAAAAAATCCGGGGCAATCTTATCCCCTAACCGAAGCGCTGTCCAACTAGATCGAGACAATTTCCCCTTGCCTGCATACTATGGTGGTGGTAGATGGTGAACCTGACCCGGACAAGCCGGAAAATGCCTAAAATGCACTAAAGTGCCTAAAATGCCTAAAATTATGGTGTCGCTTCAGGCTTCGCCTTCGGCTACGACCCGACAGGTCGCTCCGTCT
>JAIVWA010000173.1:6672-8248 GCA_049190255.1 Gammaproteobacteria bacterium
AAATGACAACTTAGCGTGAGTTTCTATTTTCATAAAATAGATAGAATACATTTACTTTAGGCATTTTAGGCATTTAGCAATTTAGGCATTTCTTGGGGCAACTTGATTGTTTCACAAAAAGATCTTGCCATATAATGCAAAAAAATAATTTCTAAGATACTAAAACTACGGCGTACTTTTCATCACCATAGATCGGAATTCAAAAAATGCGGACGGCATCATTTTCAAACGAACAGCTGGCCGGCCAGCGTTTGATGGTTGGCTTTAACGGGACCAGACTCAATGAAGAGCTCAAGTTTCTGATCAATCGCCTCAAAGTCGGCGGCGTGATCCTTTTTGCCGGGAATCTGGAATCACCTGACCAGATAAAAGATATGTGCCATGCAATCCAGGATTACGCCCAATCGTGTGAGCAGCCCCCGTTGTTCATAGCTGTTGACCAGGAGGGAGGCCCCGTCGCCAGGCTCAAGGCGCCCTTTACCCAATTTGCGGGCAATCCCCACATGAAAAATATAGAAGACGCCGTCCGATTTGCCGAAATCACGGCTGCTGAATTAAACCAGGTCGGCATCAATATGGACATGGCCCCGGTTATGGATGTCTCACCGGAGGGATCCAGCAGTGTCATGGCTGAACGGGCCTTCGGCGGCAATCCGGCCTGGGTCTCACGCCTGGGCGTAACCGTCATTGAACATTTGCAGCAGAATAAGATTATGGCAGTTGCCAAACATTTTCCGGGTATCGGCCGAACAACACTGGACTCTCACAGGGACCTGCCGATCCTTGCTGATGACTTATCCAGCATTGAGCAGTTTGATCTGATCCCCTTTGAAGCCGGTATTCAGTGCGGCGTCTGCGGTGTCATGCTCTCGCATATATTTTACACCAAACTCGATCCCCAATGGCCGGCCAGCCTGTCCCCGAAAATTGCAAAAGATCTATTACGCCATCGAATGGGGTTTGACGGTCTGGTTCTGACCGACGATCTGGATATGGGCGCCATCACCAAGCACTATGATATTCATACCGCCATTCATCAGATACTGGCGGCCGATATCGATCTGACCCTCATCTGCCACAAGGGGCCAAATATTCAAATTGCTTTTGAAGAAATATTGCGGGCCATATCGGACTCTCCTGAAATAAAAGTAAAGGGGATCGAATCGGTAGAAAGAATTGTGAGGGCAAAAAGAAAATATATCGGAACTTAAAATCGATAGAATACCTTAACTTTAGACATTTCTTCGAGCAGCTTCATATTTACATTAAATTATATTTTGACACAATATGCACAAAATTCATTTTTAACGACCTAAGCTTTTTCCGAGACTACGCTCGGAAAAAGGGGCCTCTGCGGGGCCATTTGAGAGCAGAGACTCAAGTGGCAAACGCCTGAAATGCCGATTGGATTGTTTATCCCAGCGAGATGAGTCTCTCCAGCATAATACCATCATTTTCTGACAACATGTTGTCAGATAAAGGCCACTAAGGGCCTAAAGCGAAAGGGAGTAAATATATGCAACAAAGAGATGTGGTCATCATCGGTGGGGGCCCTGCCGGGCGGGTTATCGTCCAC
>JAIVWA010000174.1:0-8248 GCA_049190255.1 Gammaproteobacteria bacterium
TCGGAATAACCAGAGTAGACTGCGGCTTTTAAATTTGGATTTCGAAATGTGGATTGCGGAGGTAACGTCACGAATTAATTCGCACTATGAATGATTGACGAATCAACCCAATCAACTTAATCAACTCACTAAACCCAACAAACCCAACAAACTCAATAAATTAACTCCCCGGGAGGACCCCTATGCCGACACCTGCTTCACAGATGGCCCTGGACGGACTCAGGGATCTTACAACGCTCAAGTGGTATGTCATTCCGCTGCTGGCCATTGTATTTTACATCTACACCGTTGAAATCAAAAAAGCTAAAAAGTCCGGTAACTGGGATGCGATTTATGCCGGGCTGACAGTGTTCGGCATGGATTTTTTCAATGAAACCTGGAACGGCTGGGTGTTTCATTTTACCCAGCATTCGGCTTTTTGGACGACTCCCGGACCGACTGCCTTGCGAACCATGATAGGCTGGAACATCGAAATCATGTTTATGTTCGCCCTATCCGGAATTATTTACTACAATACCTTATCCGATGATAAAGAGGATATTATACTGGGTCTTCCCAACCGCTGGTTCTGGGCCATCGGCTACGCCCTATTCTGTGTCTTTGTGGAGTGCCTGCTGAACATGGGCGGGCTTCTGGTATGGGAATATCCCTGGTGGAACCGCACCTTCTGGGGTGTGTGGCTGATCTTTTTCTTCGGCTACTTTCACTTCTATGTTGCCATTATTATCGTCATCGGAATGAAAACGGATAGGAGCAAGATCATTAGCATTGCCGGCATCTATGCCGTTGCGATTTTGATGAATGTCTTTGGACTTGGGCTTATGGGCTGGGTGTACTAAATCTATCGTCCCTCAGGGTTCCGGGTGCATGTGCAATAGAACCAGGTAAAACATGACCTTTAAAAGGTCATAGCATGAAATCATCGGAACGGGTTTGTGTAGCAATTTTAGTACGGATGCTAAATGGGCGGATTGCTTTTTAAGATGCTCCAACTCCGCAAGCACTTTTAGGGCCTGCTTTTTTTCCTCGGGCGGCATATTTGAGGTTGCATTTTTATCTGCCAACTCTGTTTTAAACTGGTTTACCTTTGTAAATCCTGCTGAAAGCAGGCTCTTTTTGAGCGTGTCATTTGTAAATACGGTCTGGGATTCAATAATCTTTTTTACCGATAGTATCAGACGCTTTTGAGCCGCTGATATATCCGCAGTCAGCATTTTTTTGGAATCGTTAGAGACAATTACGCTGACAAATTTAAGTGTTTTCTCTTTCTCTTTTATTTTTTGTTCAAATTCGGCAACCGCAATCTGCCAGTACATCAGGCCGGCCTCTTCGAGAATTACGGCAGGTTCCCTGCCTTCCTCAAAACCGTTGGGTATTTCATTTTTTAATTCAAGCAGGGCCCTGGCGGCCTGTGCAAACAGTCGCTCGCCGGTAACCACTTTGTAGATGATTCCGACAGCGGCATACCAGTCCTGGAGGCATAAAGTTGTCGGCAGGTCCTCGAAAACAAGTTCGATCATTTCATTCGTGAACAATTGTGAAGGGGTCGCATAAGAAGGCGTGCCGCCGACCTGTGGCTGATCTATTTCCTGTTCTGCGGTAGTTTCATAAGATACAGCTGTTTCCACATCAATAAGGCCGATCGAATATTGGGACGCAGATTCCAGAAACTGCGGGAATTTGGTCGGTTCTCCTGCGACCAGAAGATTGTCCGGCTTAAGATCGCGGATAGCCACCTTTTTAATTTTTAACCAGGCCAGAAGATCTATAATATTTGTAATCAAGCCGGACATCTGGCCTTTATGCAAGGACAGGTTCCGGTCCGTCAAATAGGACTGGATCATTCTGCGGTAAGCTTCAACAGGTCCCGGGGGCACCAGAAAAAGTTTTTTAGCAAGGCCATTCAATTCTGCGGTGATCTCGGATTTTACATCCAGTTCAGGCGCTGCGAGGTCCCCGCCAGACAGGCATCGTAAAAACCAGTCCCTAAGCTGAAATTCCTGGATAGAAAAATCGACATGGTTGCGCTGCAACACTGCCCGAACACTATTATCAAAAGAGGTGTATACAGGCTGGAGCCGATCATAGATCTGGGTATTCTTTGGTCCGTATTTTGCCTCAAACTCCATGGGGTCCCACATGATGTTGGGGTACTCTGATATGGATTCCGAAATTTTGGTATGAGGGTCATGCATTTTATCAATGATATGGCTCAGGAAGAAATATTTTGACAAATCCATGAAATAGGCAAAGGTATCCCCTATTTTAAGGTGTTGCTGGAACTCGGGTTTAGACTCGAGCAATTGCATATATTTATTTTCCAGCATTTCCGGTGTCAGGTCGGGCTCCTCAGCAAAGGGATGTACTTTATTCAAGATGACAGAAACTCTGGGGACCAGACATTCTTTTGGCGCCAATTTTTCCGCAATTATTCCGTCTTTTCTGATGAGCGCTGCATACTGATGAAATTCTGTAATCGGAGCGGGCGGTATTTTCACCACAAGGTGGTCGTCATAGATTACATAGTAAGACAGGCTCCTGCTGCTGCTTTTCTCTCCCAGGGTGCCGATGGTCATGCGTCTTGCGTCCCACTCATCACCATTTTTCAACCTAAGATCATAAATGCAATTGGCGTTGGGTGACGGGGTCTCCACAGGCCTTAGCATGGCCTTTGCTTCTTTTGGCAGTCCTTTTTGAAATTTAAAAATATTCAGAAAAAATGCTACAACGACTTCCCGGCCGACGTATTTTTCTTCAACTTCCAGATCTTTGGCTGCGGTGTCAGCTGACCCCTTGATTTTTTGGGCTCGTACGATGTGCCTTGAAAGGAAAAAAAAACCGATGCACAAGAACGCCCCAATGCTTGCGGTGCCAACCGTTTTGATCCAGTAGGTGAAATTTATTCCTTCCAGGTGTATCTTTGAAAAGAATCCCGATGAGTTTCCTTTTCCCTTAACCAGATGATATTTAACTTTTATATCTTCTACATTTTCTCCTATTACGAAATCGATTCGGTCTTTATTCTTGTAGAAGACTTTGTCGCCCACTTGCCAGGTTTCATCGGCAGAGATCGCGGTCCCGTCTTTTAAGACAATGATATTTTTTTTGATCATGTCATTAAAGAACAGGTATCCAACGATAAGAAAAAGGACTATCAGCAGGTATACAAAATATTTTTTTTTCATTTTGATCGCGCCTTTTTATCCAAACCCTTAACGGTAGCCAAATTTTCTGAGTATTCAATATTTTCAACGCCTTCCATATTCGCACCCGTAAAATCGGCTTTATGCAAATTTGATCCTCCCAGATCGGTTCCCCGCATGTCGGCGTTTTTAAAATTTGCTTTGCTCAAATCGGCATTCCGGAAAAAGACGTCTCTCAAATTTACCGATCGCAAATTGGCTTTATGTAAAGACGCATTGGTTAAATCAGCGCTGAAAAGGATAGTCTTTGTTAAGTTGACCCCGTTGAGGTTAACACCACTTAAATCGGCATTGTTAAAATCGACATTCTGCAACTTTGCCCCTTGAAAGTCGATGCCGCGCAGGTCGGCATTTAACACCTCAGCACCAGAGAGATCCACTTTGCATAAATATGCATTGGTAAGCTTAGCGCCTTTTAAATTGGCATTTTTAAGTTTGGCCTTGGTTAGATCAGCGCCCGTAAGGTCGGCGTACATGAGATTAGCGCCAATCAAATTGGCACCCCTCAAGTCTATATTTCTAAGATCAGAGTGGCTTAAATTGGCATTTTCAAGCTTGATGTTACGCCACTGGGCACCGCTTAACACCAGGTAGCTTAAATCAGCATTACTCAAATCAGCCCCGCTAAAATTGACGTTTTTCAGTTCAATGCCAGCGAAATTGACCTTGTTCAATTTAGCTTTTGTAAATAGAGCCTGGCTGAGATCGGCATTGGAAAGATCCGCATTTGTCAGGTTGGCCTTTTTCAGGTTGGTATTTGTCAACAATGCACCTCTAAAGCTGCAATTGCTCAAATCTTTTCTTGACAGGTTTAAGTTGCTGAGATTTTTTCCGTTAAAATTGCGGCTGGTGCTTAATATCAGTTTAACCTGATTCATTTCGAGTGGCTTACTGGAAACATTGTATGAAATTTTGGACCTGCCCAGAACTTTTTGCTTCACTTCGATTTCCACAGACAGGTCATCGGTCGCATCATCGCTATCTGTCACAAAAAGAGTGATAGTGTGGTAACCGGCAGATAGGTCATCCCTTGAGAAAGACTCACCCGTGCCGATCTCCCCATCGATGTCGGACACCCAAACCAGCATATCACCGGTTAAATATCCGTTTTCTTCATCCATGCCCAATCCCTCAAAGACAATCGGAGCACCGATGTTGAATTCGGAGTGAGAAACCGGGAGGTTTATATGTCCCAATGGTGATTGATTGGTTTCCCATTCCATTAGCTCACATCCGATAATCAGGTTTGTAAGTAACAGTAAGAATAATAAACCAAAAAATGGACTTCTTTTCTTTCCGTGCCGCTTCACTTTATAGCCCTTTATTCTTGAAATTTCAAAAGATACAAAATCTGGTCGTGTCCAATATATCGTCAAAAATGTTCAAAATCTTTAACATTTTTTGTTTTGAATCAATTTTGATTGGCTGAAAATAAAGGGCGAAAAAAATAAATTGCCATACGATGAATCTATTCTTATTTTATACCTTAATTACCAGGGCAGTCTTGGATTCAGATATTGGAGGAGGAAATCAGCAAACAATGGAATTTGCAGCTAAAATTACCGGTACAGGTTCAGCTTTTCCAGAAAGACGGGTGACCAATGACGATATTGCCAGGGAATTGACAAAATTCGGTCTGGAAACCAACGATCAATGGATCCGGGAGAGAACCGGCATTATCGAAAGAAGAATCTCAAATGTTGAAAATGAGGCCGAGCTCAATTCTTCTCTGGGTGCCCAGGCTGCTCAAAGGGCCCTGGAAATGGCCGGGAAAACTCCGGAAGATATTGATCAGATCATTTATGCCACCTGTTCTCCGGACACACCGCTGCCGTCGACTGCCTGCTGGCTGCAACAAAAGATCGGTGCCCGACGGGCCTGGGGCATGGACATCAATGCGGTCTGCTCGGGATTTGTTTTCGGGGTCGTCACCGCCGAGCAGTTTATCCGTTCCGGCTATTCAAAAACTGTTCTGGTTGTGGGGGCGGAAGTTTTAAGTCATTTCATCAACTGGCAGGATCGAACCGTTTGTATTTTATTTGGCGACGGGGCCGGCGCGGCCGTGGTTGAGAAGGCCCCCGCCAGGTTATCTCGGCGTATTCTTTCCAGCTATCTGTCTTGCGACGGAACCTTGAGCAAATTACTTTACGTGCCGGCCGGGGGGTCTGCCATGGAGGTCACTCCCGACGTCTATGCACAGAACCTGCACAAGTTTCGCATGAACGGACGTGAGCTTTTCAAAGTGGCGGTACGGACGCTGACGGAATGTGCCCTGCGCACCCTGGAGCAGGCCCGTGTGCCGGCCGTCAAACTTGACTGGTTTGTTCCCCATCAGGCCAATTTACGCATTATCGAGGCGGTGGCCAACCGCATTGGAATTTCGATGGAGCAAGTGATCATAAACCTGGATCGTTACGGCAACACCTCGGCGGCAACCATCCCCACGGCCCTGGATGAAGCCATCCGGGACGGCCGTATTCAGGAAGGACAAACGGTTCTAACAGACGCCTTCGGGGCCGGGTTGACCGCCGGAGCGATGGTGTTTCGCTGGTAACTTTAAGGCGCCCTGCTATTATTCCATTGGTTACTTAACGGCAAACACCATCCTCTGGGGTGAAATCAACGCCTGGTCTTTTGCGCCAGGATTCTTTACTTTGCCTTATCCCCCAGCAGGTGCCTTGTGGTTGCCGCCATCATATCCTGCCAGACATTTTCACCGGTGGAAGCCGCATCAATAATATGATGATGAAATGTTCCCGCCCCCCTCTCTTTTTCTTTTTGAACGATGTAAAATTTCCATTGATCCAGATTGTGTTCTTCCACCAGTTTCTTTAAACCCCACAACGGTATGAATTCATCCTGTTCATCGATAAATACCAGGGTGGGTACGTTTAATTTTGTGCCGGCATTGTCTTCGAAATGGTACAGGGTTTCGAATAAGGCATTGTAAGCGGCGATTGGCGTGCCCTTCTTGTTGGCGAGGTAGGCGTCATCTGCCAGGCTTGGGATGACCAGGCTCGGAAACGGCGATAACGCGCGTTCCAAATAAATGGTAGCGCGCAAAGATAGTGCCGGCGCAAATAACACGATTTTATCAAATTGGACATCCGAGTGGGAAGCCAGCAGGTCAAGTCCGATCAGGCCGCCTACGGAGAAGGCGGTAAGAAACAGCGGGATATTTTGCTGCTGGGCTCTTTTTTGGACCTGCAGGTAGGCGAGATAAGCTTCATTTATCCATAACGGGAAAGATACATTTTTAAAGGATTCCAGTCTCGCCGAGTCGCTGTCGACATCATCATGGTGAGCGTAGTTATCTCCGTGCCCGCGAAGTGACACGCCCAGAACGTCAATTCCGGACCTTGTCAGATTATTTATAATAGGCCCCATTCTGTCAGGGCGTAAATTGAGGCCATGTATGACCAGGGCTGCTCCGTTCAATTCTCCGGGTTTCACACTTTTGTACCAATCTATCGAAGGGTTATCAGGAAAATTTTCCGTAAAATTATCATCGACAGGCTGCGAAACAGCCGATGAGACCGGTGGTTTTGAAACCCTGGCATCGTCAACCGGACGCAAGCCGCCAAGTGTGTCGCTCAAGGCAATGAAAATCCCCAACAGGGTCAGGCCGGCTACGCAAAGTGCAATTGTTCTCGATCTTGTCATTTTCACCGGCTGGTACTTGTCGGTTAAGGGGATTTTCAGTCAAATAGTCAATGGTTAGAATTCGCTATACTTATCAACCAATCAACTAATCAACTAATTTGACGATCATTTTACCAATATTTTCACCTTTGAAAAGTCCAATGAAGGCCTCCGGCGCATTTTCTATACCATCTATAATGGTTTCTTGCCATTTAATTTTGCCCTCCGCAATCCATTTTCCCATATCGGCAACGAAAGGCCCAAATTTGTCAAAATGATCGCTGACGATGAAGCCTTTCATCGTCAGTTTTTTTTGGATAATATAAGCCAAACGAACAGGTCCCGGAACCGGCTTGACGGCGTTATACATGGAGATCATGCCGCACATCACAATGCGTCCATTGGCGTTCATATGCTCAAGGGCCGCCTCGAGATGCACGCCCCCGACATTTTCAAAATAAACATCGATACCCTTTGGGAAGTGTCTGCCGACTTCGGCAATGACGTCATCAGTTGCCTTATAGTTATAGGCCGCGTCTATTCCGGCTTCTTTCACCAGCCAGGCAATCTTTTCATCAGAACCGGCGCTGCCGACCACATAGCAGCCCTTGAGCTTGGCGATCTGGCACACCATCGATCCCACAGCACCTGCCGCTGCTGAGACAAATACCGTTTGCCCCTCTTTAAGCTCACCGATATGGAGCAGTCCGACATAGGCCGTCAATCCTGTCATTCCGACGGCACCCAGATAGGCCTGAACCGGCGCAAGCGAGGGATCGATTTTGGTCAACCCGTCACCGCCGGATACAAAATATTCACGCCAGCCCAGCATGCTCAAAACATAATCACCGACGCTAAATCCTTCGTTCTTTGATTCGACCACCTG
Source organism: Gammaproteobacteria bacterium (assembly GCA_049190255.1). Taxonomy (GTDB): domain Bacteria; phylum Desulfobacterota; class Desulfobacteria; order Desulfobacterales; family JAFDCJ01; genus JAFDCJ01. Next base: position 7,732 of record JAIVWA010000174.1, read on the forward strand.
TCCAACGCAAAAACCTTCCAACGGTTGGCCGATTTGAAACGGCGGCAAGTAGCTTTTGCGATCGTACATGCGGGCACGCATATACGGATCGACAGACATGTATACATTTTGAACGAGGATTTCGCTTTCATTGATGGCTGGAATTGTCACCTCGGCCAGCTCGAAGTCGCTTTTTGCGGGCAGGCCCTCCGGCCGGTTTTTAAGGCGGATTTCTCTACTTATTAAAGATGTCATGATGTGCTCCTTTTCAATAATGTTACAGTAAAAATTTTATTCCTCCAATGGTTCGTTTTGGGGACCCGGTTTGCCACGCCGCCACAGATTGGCCATTGCAATCAGTATTAAAAAAGGAATGACGGCCATGTTAATGGTTTTCCATCCCAGGATATTTTGAACCGCCCCGGAGCTGAACGCGGTCAGGGTGACGGTACCAAATACAATAAAATCATTCAGGGCTTGAGCCTTGGCCTTTTCATCGGGCGAGTAAGTCTCCGTCAACTGCGTGGTTGCACCGACA
>JAIVWA010000175.1:0-8245 GCA_049190255.1 Gammaproteobacteria bacterium
CGTCCTCGTACTCGTCCCTCGGCCCCTATAAAATTCTGATTTCGAGGACGAGCACGAGGACGAGTACGAAAAGTATCAGATTCGATCGCCTGAGAGCGCCCTTATTTGAAACTACAAAGTTTCTTTTTCGATTTGACCGGCCGTTTTTTTGGCCGGCGGCTGGGCTGAACCCTGAACCTCATTAGCCCAGCGTCTTTAAAAGATCCTTGAGTTCCTGCACCGCATCGGCTGATTTTTGCAGAGCCTGTTTTTCTTCATCGGTCAGAGTTATCTCAATAATATCTTCAACGCCTTTGGCACCCAGCTTCACCGGTACACCGATAAACAGATCCTGACAGCCATATTCTCCCTGCAGGTAGGCGGCACATGGCAGGATTTTCTTTTTATCCTTTAAAATTGACTCTGCCATCTCCACCGCAGCGGATGCCGGGGCATAATAGGCGCTGCCTGTTTTCAACAGGGACACGATCTCCGCTCCGCCGTTGCGGGTCCTTTCCACGAGGGCATCGATGCGATCCTGGGCAAGCAGTTCCGTGATGGGAATACCGGCGACTGTGGAGTAGCGGGGCAGCGGCACCATGGTGTCGCCATGTCCACCGAGTACGAACGCATGGGTGTTTTCAACGGACACATTCAGTTCCATGGAAATAAACGCTCTGAAGCGCGCAGAGTCCAGGACGCCGGCCATTCCTATAACTCTTTCTTTGGGAAAGCCGCAGGTATCAAAAGCCACATGACACATGGCATCCAGCGGATTGCTGACAATGATGAGTATGGCTTCCGGAGAACGGGATGCCACTTCCTGAGTGACACTTTTGACAATGCCGGCATTGGTGCTGATAAGATCATCACGGCTCATCCCCGGCTTTCTCGGAATACCGGCTGTGATAATGACAATATCCGATCCGGCCGAATCTTCATAACTGTTGGTTCCGGTGAGATGGGAATCATGTTTTTCTATGGGAGCCGCCTCATTCAAATCCAGGGCTTTGCCCTGGGGTACGCCTTCGACGATGTCCACCAAAACAACATCACACAATTGCTTTTCAGCCAGTCGCTGGGCCGCAGTCGCCCCAACATTTCCAGCGCCGATTACGGTAACTTTTTTATCCATGACAATTTCCCCCTCAATTTAAAATATCGATTTGAAAAATGAAACGATTGTTACTACAAATTATTGGATTGTCAACTTAATTTATATGGTCGCCGGTTGTTGACAGGAGATATCAAAATAATATAAGTATCTCTGGATCTGGATTTAAGCGTTCAGGGGTTCAAAGTGTAAAGGTTCAGGGTTGACGTCAAATTCGAACTGTTAATTCTTGCCATACAATCCGGGTGCTTTGCACCCGGTTACAAGTACAACGTAGCGCACGGACGCGCTTTTGCCTTTCCCCGCTTCCGGCGGAGAAACTCAAGCCATCCCTTGCAGTGCACAGGATGGTGGTTGACTCGTGGACTCTGACCTACCGCGCCAGTGCCGCGTCACGATGGAAGCCCGAAAATATGAGCTCGCTTACGAGCTGCGTTAACGAAGAAACATAACCATGCCTACGGCCCGAAGGGAACGGTGAACCCTGAACCTTTGAACGGTTACATCTTTTGTCTTTCAGGCACGGTGTGATTGTGATATTATGAAAAGTTGAGTTTTTAAAGAGCTAATTCAGATGGCGATAGTTAATTTAAAGAAAAGACAAATCGAGTGTAAAATCGTATATTACGGGCCTGGTCGCTGCGGTAAAACGACTAATCTGGAATATATTCACAAAGCCTTTAAAAATCAAGTCAAGGGGGATATGGTCTCTATCAAAACGGATGGCGACCGGACCCTTTTCTTTGATTTTCTTCCGTTGGAGATCGGGAAGTTGAAAGGATGTGACGTTCGGGTCCAGCTATATACCGTACCGGGACAGGTGCGCTATGCTTCGACTCGAAAATTGGTTTTGCGGGGTGCTGACGGGGTTGTTTTCGTCGCCGATTCTCTGGAGGTCCGGCGTGAAAAAAATATGCTGGCACTAAAAGATCTGCAGCAGAACCTGAAAGAATACAGCGTCAGTATATTTAAAATACCCCTGGTGATGCAGTTTAACAAACGCGACCTCACCGATGCCAATATTACCCTGATGCCGCTTGAAAAATTGCAGCAGGATTTAAACCGACAGTTAAAGGTCCCTGCCTTTCCGGGCAGTGCCTTGAAAGGTGACGGCGTTGGAAAAACCCTCAACGCCTGCTTGAAGTTGGTATTAAAATCACTTCAAAACGACCTTAATTTGGGAGATTAATTTTTCAATATGTCCGGCGATGTAGCATTTGCAGGCAATTTAAGTTTTCTCAATCTGGGTGAGCTGCTGCAGTTACTTGGCACAACCGGAAGTTCCGGCACCGTATCCATACACGCCGCCCACACTGCGCAACCCGCTTTCATTTACATTGACAAGGGCACTCCGGTCAATGCCGCCAACGGTTCCAAGACCGGTCTTGATGCCCTGTTCGCGCTGTTTGGCTGGTTAGACGGCCAGTTCGAGTTCGTCCAGGAAGAGGTCACCTGCGAAAAAACCATCACCAAGAGCCGGATGGAAATTATTCTGGATGGACTGCGACTGCTCGACGAGGGTCAGGTGGAGATTCTCGGACCGGCTGCTGCCGCAGGATCAAAGCCCACACACACAACTGCTAAATCAGGGTCACTGCCCCTGATAAAAGGACCCCTGGTGGACTATTCCTATGTCGTTGATGAGGAAAGCTTCTACGACGGTGATGAAATTGTCCAGGAAGGCAACCATGGAAACTGGATCTGGGTGATATTGGAGGGAGTGGCCGAAATCGTCAAAGAAACGCCCAAGGGCACCTTAAGTCTTCTCAGGATTGGCGACGGTGCTTTTTTGGGCAGCGTCTCATCGTTATTACAGGCTGATAATGTTCGCAGTGCCACGGTTACTGCGGCCGGAAACGTTCAGCTGGGCATGCTGGATTCACAGCTGATGACCAGTGAACTGGCAAACCTATCCCTTGATTACCGGGAATTTGTCAGAGCCCTTGACATACGACTGAAACAGGTTACCAGCATGGCCGTTGACATTTATGCTCAGGATAAAAAGGTTGTCGAATTCATCCAGGGGAAAAAGCCGCTCATCAAACAGGGGCAAAATGAAGAGCGCCTGTTTAAAATCACTTCCGGCAATGCTATTGTTGCCCGGGAAACCGATGACGGAATTGTGCCCCTGGCCCACCTCGAAAAAGGCGATTTTTTTGGTCGTGTGCCTTTTTTGGACATGGGCAACGAACCCCAGGCGGCATCCGTTTTCGCATCACCAAATCTTAAATTAGCCGCGTTGGACCCTCAAGCGTTGCAAAAAGAACATGAAAGCCTTTCGTCGACTCTACAATACGTTTTAGCGCATCTGGCCACCAGCATTTCGGTTACGACGCTGATTGCATGTGAATATTATAAAAAATCTTTTGCCAACTAATTACAGTGATTAGTATATCCAGACCTCGTAATTAACTTTAACAATGAGTCAATTATTAGGAAACTAGATGCCATGACTTCTGAAAACAAAAGAAAGCACGAACGTATTCAATCCCTCAACCTGTCCTACATATGCATAGATGAGGATGAGAACATTGTAAAACAGGGTATGGGTAGAACATTGAACATTTCCGAAACAGGAATTTTGCTGGAAACGCATTTTCCGATCGAACCCAACCATGTGGTTCAGTTGACAATTAGTTTGGAAGAGGACCTGCTTGACATTAAAGGGAAACCGGTCCATGTTCGGCCCCGCGACCAAGGAAAATATGAAATCGGGATCCAGTTTGTTGAACTGGACCCAAGCGCTTCCCAAATTATAAAAAAATTCGTCAATCAAGGCGGCGTTTCAAAAACATCATCCGCCGCCGAAGACGAATAACCTGCACTTGCCCTAAGGAAAGGATTTTTTGCAATGAGAACACCCGTCAGTGAAACCGATTTTCAAGATTTAAACCTGATCAAGAGAGGAAAAGTAAGGGATATATACGACCTCGGCGAAAACCTGTTGATGGTGGCCACTGACCGTATTTCCGCATTTGATGTGATCATGCCGGATCCTATTCCGGATAAGGGAATTATTTTAACCCAGATTTCCCTGTACTGGTTTGAGATTATGAAACCGATTATTGAAAACCACGTGGTATCGGCCGACGTCAATGAATATCCGTCTGTCTGTCAGCCTTACGCGGAAACTCTTCGGGAACGCAGCATGCTGGTTAAAAAGACCACCCCCTTGCCCATCGAGTGTGTGGTCCGGGGCTATATATCCGGTTCAGGGTGGAAAGCCTATCAAGAATCAGGCAGTGTTTGCGGAATATCCCTGGCTCCTGGGCTGCAGGAATCCGACAAACTGCCGGAGCCAATTTTTACGCCGTCAACCAAAGAGGAACTTGGCGCGCACGATATCAATATCGATTTTGAAGAAGCCGTAAAAAGAATCGGCCACGAGCATGCGTCAAAAGTCAGAGATTTGAGTCTTGCGATATATAAAAAGGGCGCTGAAATAGCCCATGAAAAGCAAATCATCATTGCCGACACCAAGTTTGAATTTGGTCTGGTGGGAGACGACATAATTCTCATCGATGAAGTGTTAACACCGGATTCATCCCGCTTCTGGCCCCAAGAAACCTATCAACCGGGCGGTGCCCAGCAAAGCTTCGACAAACAATACGTCCGAGATCACCTGATCTCCATTAATTACAATAGGCAGCCGCCCGGACCGGTACTGCCGGCTGATATTATACGCAATACACGTAAAAAATACCTGGAAGCACTCACCCAACTCACCGGCGACAGCCACGGGTTGGAATGATAAATTGGGCCGAACAGTTGTTCTAAGCTTATATCCTATTTTGACTGATCCGTTCTAATATAAAGTTTCAGATGACAGATGACAGAAATCAGAGGTCAGATGACCCAACTGCACCCTCAGAGTGCGGGTCCGACAAACAGAGCCGAAGATCCTGATTTACCATCTGTCTTCTGTACTCTGAAACCTGACACCTGACACCTGACCATTGGTATGCCAACAAAAGACCTCCCATCCGCTCAATTAAAATCGGTACCACTGAGCCGAATAGATACGACTGACGATACTTTTCGCATCACGACCCGAACAAGTGTGGATGACCTGCTGGCATCCATTCCGCATGAAGGACTGCTGAATCCGCCCCTGGTAATTGGAAAAGCATCCGTTTTTACCATCGTCAGCGGGTTTCGTCGAATTGCCGCCTGTAAAAAACTGGGCCGGGAAGACATCCCAGTGCGCGTTCTCCATCCGGATATAGGTCCCTTGAAATGTCTGCGTATTGCCATTGCCGACAATACATGCCAAAGGCCTCTGAACCTGATAGAAACATCCCGGGCTCTTCAAAAACTGTCGGGTTGCTTAGGCACCGGAAAACGTCTAACTGAATCCGCATCTATTCTTGGTCTACCTTCAAATTTATCCATTATAAACAAGATCAAAGACCTCTGCTTGCTTCCGGAGATAATTCAAGACGGTATCCTGAACGATGCAATTTCACTCTCCACGGCTGGGGATTTAAAAAAATTGGCACCGGACTGTGCCATGGCTTTTGCGCAGTTGTTTGGCGAATTCAAATTGAGCCTTAACAAACAAAGAGAAATCCTGACCCTGGTCAAAGAAATTTCCCGGCGAAACAGTATCTCAGAGCAAAAGGTAATGGAAGACCGGCAACTGCAGGATATTATCATTGACCAGGATCTTGATCGTGGTCAAAAAGTACGTGAATTACGCGCCTATTTAAGGCAGCGTCGATTTCCCCAAATTGTGAAAGCTGAAGCTATATTCGAATATCAGCGCAAACAACTTAACCTTGGCAATGATTTCAAATTAATTCCCCCCAAAGATTTCGAAGGCACCACCTACGCTCTAAACATGTCGTTTAGCAGCATCGCTCAGCTCAAAGCGCTTCACACCAAACTAGACCGGATGATTAAGCATCCCAGCCTTAAAAAAATTATCGAACGCAAAGATAATTAGTTTTTTTATATCCGAAATCCGCAATCTAATCCGCCTGCGGCGGACCATTATTCCATGACAGAGGCAAGATCTCAGTCATGAAAAATACCCTATATTTTCATTAAATTGTAGAAATTCCGAGACACTTATTGGCGGTACCGCAATTCAATTCAAATTTTCTCCCGATCAAAAAAAATGAACAAATATTACTTGACAAATATAATCTAAAAATTGTAGTCAAGATCATGTAATAAATTACCTTCATAAGATTATGGGAATACAGGAAAGAAAACAGCGGGAACGGGAAAGAAGGCGCCAGCAGATTATTGTGGCAGCCAAACGGGTATTTTCTGAAAAGGGGTTTTCTAAAACCACCATGGAAGACATTGCCCGGGAAGCCGAGCTGAGCCCCGGAACCCTGTATCTCTATTTTAAAAATAAAGATGAACTCTATGCTTCGCTTTCCTTACGCATTTTACAATATATGAATATCCGGCTCGGGGATGTAAAAAAAGAAAAAGACAGCAATCCCGAACAAAAAATCGCCTCGATTAAAGAGGCGCTCTATGATGTCTACCAGTTTGATCCCATGATTCTGATCAACATGTTTCACCTTCAATCCAGTGAAACCTTGAAAAATTTATCTCCGCCGCTGCTTGAAAATATAACAGAGTTGTCCCGCTCTTCTCTCCAGATTATAGCCGACATCTTTAAAAACAGTTCCGGACGGAATACGTTTTTGACCCGCCAACCGACTGCTGTCGCCGACATTGTATGGTCGCTGTTTACCGGTGTTGTTCTCTGGGAGGAGAGCAAGCGGATGATTGATGATGACAAGGATTATTTGAAACAAACCCTTGATATCGCTTTCGAAATATTTGCCCGCGGTATTTCCCATTAGTATATCAGGCATACAGCATCCCCCAAGTCCTCTATATTTGAAGCAGAATTTTTTTATCTATCCTGAAATAACAATAAACAAATCCCAAATATTTGGTGCTTGAGATTTGTAGCTTTATTTATTTAGAAATCCTTCACGCCGTCATCCTCACTATTGGATTTGAATGCACATAATTTTTCTGATATAGACTGATCCTCATGTCCATTCAAAAGCTTTACATCGACCGGCAGGTAGCCGATTCACCTCAAGTCGGTCTCATCGCTGAACGGCTTGGCCTGGCGGGTGAAATTGTACCGGACGCTCAAACAGTCTATGACGCCGTCTCAGCGGCAGCAGATCCAGTGCGACAGGGCAAAAAAGTTTTGTTTCTTACCCGCAACAAGGGACCCTTCATTAAAGAATGCCCCGGCACGCGCGCTTATACCTGCTGCGGTTATGAAATCTTGCACATCGGATCTTTCTGTCAGATGGACTGCACCTATTGTATCCTGCAATCCTATTTCCACCCGCCCGTGCTTCAGTATTTCGTTAATCACAATGATCTTTTCAAAGAACTCAACGCCATTTTTGCCGGAAAAAAAATACATCGAATCGGGACCGGTGAATTCACCGACAGCTTAATCTGGGAATTGTGGACCGACCTATCAACCCATCTTATCCCGGCCTTTGCCGCCCAAAAACATGCCGTCCTGGAACTCAAAAGCAAAACCACCGCTATTCAAAACCTGGAGCAATTGTCCCATAATCGAAAAACCATCACATCCTGGTCAGTTAATACCCCAAAGATTATCGCTGAAGAAGAGCGGGGCACAGCATCACTGACGGCCAGACTCAAAGCTGCCGCAAAATGTGAATCATGGGGCTATCCGCTGGCTTTTCATTTTGACCCCATCGTCCTATACGACGGTTGCGAAAAAGATTACGAACGTACGATACAGAAAATATTTTCCTATGTCTCGCCGGATAATATTGTCTGGATCAGTCTCGGAAGTTTTCGCTTTATGCCGGCCTTAAAGCCGCTGGTTGAAAAGCGCTTTCCAAAATCCAAAATTGTATATGGTGAGTTTATCACAGGGCTGGACGGCAAAATGCGGTATTTTAAACCCATGCGAATAAAAATATATCAAAAAATAATTGCCTGCATCCGGGCTCAGGCACCACAGACGTTTATCTATTTCTGCATGGAAGACGAAGAAGTATGGCACAAATGCCTGGGATATACTGCGCCCGAACGCGGGGGTCTCGACCATTTGCTGGATGAGCAGGCCATCAGACACTGTGATCTTATAAAGGGTTAAAGGGTAAATTATATTTTTTAGTTTTTATA
>JAIVWA010000176.1:0-8232 GCA_049190255.1 Gammaproteobacteria bacterium
ACAAGCGCTTTTTCAAAACGGTGCTGAAACCGTCCGGGTAAAAGATTTTCATCGGACCGGCTATAATTTGCTCCCGGAACTGATCGACCCGCGAGCAGAAATCGTCCAGGGCTACCGTAAAGGCCCGGTGCCGGGGATCGGTGATCCGGGCAAGGCGGAGGCTGTTATGTTTCTGGGGATGCATGCCGCTTCAGGAACCGCTGGATTTTTAGCGCACACCTTGACGTCTCGTGTCGAGCTGTTGGAGGTGAACGGAGAACCCCTGCCCGAAATCCAACTCTTCGCTTCATCACTTGCGCCCTGGGGATTGAAACCAATCTTTTTTTCAGCTTGTCCGGTGGCTTGCCGGCAGGCAAGGGCCAGCATAAAAGATATATCCGTATATCCTATCGACAAATCCGTCGGACAGCAGCGATTCGATGTGGCCGCCTGGAGATCCGGCCTGCAACAGGCAGCGGTCAGGGCCCTTGGGAACAACCTGACAACTCCTTGTGAACCCGAAGGCCCCATGCGGGTAATGGTGAAAATGCGGACAGGATCAATCGCTGCGCGTAAAATGGCCAAGCGCTGGGGATTGGTTTGCCGTGGCGATCAGATTGTTATCGATGCCGCCAACATTCATGATGTGTATAGGCACCTGATACGGATTTGTTATCTGACCCCGGCGCTCGAAAAAATATTACCGCTGGGTTTAGGGATTTATAATCTCTGGGGAATGATCGGACTTGCCTGGGTTCGACGGAGGATCAAAAGAATTGAGCGAAAAGCGCTCGATTCGTAGTTAATAGTTATTAATCAATGTCATTAACTTAATGTCAACTTTTCGTGGGAGTGGCTTTCCAGCCACGAAAATAAACCGCTTTATATCTGTAATCGCTTAATCGCGGCTGGAAAGCCGCTCCCACAGAGATTGCACCGATCCTTAAGTTAATGACAGTGATGCACTATCTCTTGCTCACTATTCCAATAATGGGCTCATATACAAGGAAACCCCGCCAGAAATCATGGCCGAATTTTCGAACACCTTCAGGATCGACCTCGATTTTTTTCCACTGGGTGTCTTTTAATCCGGCTCGTTTAAAAACCATCACCGCAGGCCAGATCCAGAACCGATTTACCGGTAACATCGCCCAGGAGATTACTATAAGAATACCATTCTACATATTGACGAAAGGGCAGGGTCTTGGATTTTTGATATTGCTTGGCAATTTTATCGTAGAAGGCATTCATTCCTTTGATACTATTAACTAATAACAGATAACTGCCAATTGGTTTTTACTCAATTGGGGTTCAAGATTCCCTGGTCAAATAGCCGGGTGCTTTGGGGTCTGTGTGAAAGGTTCCGTAATTCCTGCCTGACGGATAATACTCGGCAAAAGACTGGACACTGCCGGCGGTTGCATCCCCGGCCTCATGCTCGATAAACTCCAATGCCAGATCAATTCCGGCTGACACCCCGGACGAGGTCCAGACATTGCCGTCTTTAACGATTCGCTCTTCGACAACTTCAACGTCTTTCAATTTCCTCAAGTGCTCAAGGGACAGCCAGTGGGTGGTTGCTTTTTTACCCTTCAACAGTCCGCAGGCATGCAAAATAAAAGAACCCGTGCAGACAGATAAGATCGCTTTACAGTTTTTGGCCTGTTCTGAAACGAAGCTGATCAATCGTTGATTGTCCACCTGCTCCCTTGTCCCAAAGCCTCCGGGTATTAGCAGGTAGTCTAACCGGGGTGCATCTTCAAACGCAACATGGGGTTGAATGACCATTCCGTTGGAGCAGCGCACAGGCTCCCTGGTTTCAGCAATCATCAGGCATTTTGCCGGACCATCGGCATACTGGCTCCACATGGCCACCATTTCCCAGGGACCGACCAGATCGAGTTCTTCTAAGTCCGGGAATAATAAAAAACCAAAATTCATTGTGCCTCCCTTTTACGGCATGGTGGCCGCTCTGGCAAAATTGCTCAACGCCTTTTCAACTTTTTTGATAACTTCAGCGCATCCGGTAAGTCCGTGCCGCTGCACCAGATAATTCGGATCATTATAAGACAGCCATACCTGCCCTTTATCATCTTGCCAGATGAGCGCCTTTTGAGGCAGGTCAATGGCAACGCTCTGACTGCACTGCATCAGCGGGGTGCCGACCTTGGGATTACCAAAGACAATCAATTCTGTGGGCCGCAGCTTTTTACCCACCTTTCGGGCACCGGCGGCATGATTAATTCGGATGAATACGTTCATCCCCTTTTGGCTTAAAATGTTTTCAAGACGATCCGCCGTGACCTTTACATCGTGTGAACTCTTCACGCTGATCACGCCATTACCGGCAATAGCCGTCGAAACGATAAAAAGAAGTGCTATCAAAGCAAAAAATATCTGTCGCATAATCATCCCCCTTGAGTTATTCAGGTTAAAATTATCATCAAAGCCCTTTCTTTCTTCGGGCAGTGACGGATTGACCATCAATTCCCCAGTTATCGGTATCTACTTCTTCGATAACCACAACAGTGGTTTTGGGATTTTTTCCCAGTATGTCGGACAGCAGTTTGGTTACCCCCTGAATCAGGTCTTGCTTTTGCTCCGGGGTAGCCCCTTCTTTTGTTATTTTAATGTTTACAAACGGCATAGCTAAAATCCTCCCGTTTATTGACTATTATCCCAATTGAATAAAAATACAATTGGGGGTTATCTGTTACTTTTCTTACTAAGGGATCCGGCGCGCGCCATCCGGGCCACAACCAGATGGTGAAACGGCCGGATCAAATTAAAATACACCGGTCCGGTCCAGTGTAAATAGTGTACGATGGTAACAATATAATACCGTTTCAGATCATTTGCCAGTGGTTCGACCACTACGCCGAAATAGGCTCTTAAATGCTTGTCCGGCGGTGTTTCTGCCAACCAGTAAATATCTTCTTGAGCCATTCGAACGATAAAAAATGTGGCTTTCTCGCCGGTGGTGAAGGGAATTTGCCCAGGCTGCAGATTAGGAAGTTCTTCCGGCGCTTCATGTTTTACCAGACCCAGCACCTGGACGACTATGACCCGGATGCGATAAAGCAATACTATCCACCACGGATAGTAGGAAAGCATGGCAGCGATAAATGTTCGCAACTCATTCTTGCTTTCGGTTTTCTTAATATCAATGAAATCGGCACCATCAAAATAGTGCTGCCATTCTTTGAATTGACGGATATAATTCATATGTCAGGATCCGAGCGCCCGATCCAATATTTCTAAAGCATAATCGACATCGGCAGAGCTGTTGTAAAGATGGGGAGAAAACCGCACGAAATCTGCCCGTGGAGACACGACGATACCCTGATCCTTCAAAAAACCGGCGATTGCAACGGAATCAAAGCCGGGGAACCGGGCGCTAACGATGGGGCTTCGCTCTTTTTCATCAAGCGGACTCAATAGCCGGGCGCCAAGCTGTTTAAGTCCATCGACCAGCCGCTTTCCAAGCTTCAGATCGTGCTCGAATATGGCCGCGGTCCCAAGCTTGAGTATAAATTCGACCGACTTACCCAACCCCAGGGCACAACCGTAAGCCATGGTGCCGAATTCGAAACGGCCCGCGTCATCGCGATAATTGACGCGATCAGCTTGCAAATCCCACATATTATGGTTGCTTCGAAAACCTACCAGTCCAGGCTCAAACCGGGTATGCAGGTGCGGAGCAAGATACATCATGGCGGCACCAAATGGGCCACAGAGCCATTTGTATCCGGCCGCAACCAGAACGTCGACACCGTCACGAGATACATCGATGGGGATCGCTCCAGCTGACTGGGTGGCATCCACGACCAGCAGTGCACCGTGTGAATGGGCAACCTCTGCCAGGCTGCGCAGATCATAACGCTGACCGTTGCCGAATTCAACATGGGAGATGGCGACAACAGCGGTATCGTCGTCGATGAGCCCTGCCAGCTCCTCCTGGTCGGCATAGTAGTCCGTGGTACGCAGCAAACGCACGTCAGATCCGGTGGTATGCGACACCCGCAACCAGGGATATATCGTACTCGGAAATACTACATCGACGCCGACAATATTTTGCTCTCTGCCGGGCATCATCGCCCATGCCAGTGAAGCAACCAGTTCAGTAAAGCTCGACCCTACGGCAATGTCCCGGGGTTGAGCCCCGATCAGCCTGGCAAGCACATCGTGCAGATTCGAAAATACGTTTTGCTCGGCGGCTTCATCGAAATTCAATGTGCCGTTATCAGCCAGATCTCTCTGCCAGTCAACGGCCGCCTCACTGGCGCCTTTATACATAAGCGCAACCGACGCTGCATTGAGGTAGGTGCATTTTGAAATGGCTGGAAAGTGCTCCCGGCCGGCGAGTGGTTCGATATCCAATTGCTCTCCATTCTGTATGACTTCGATATTGCTTTAGCAGTGACTATTTCTCCTGGTTAAGATAATGATTTTATATCAGATTTCAACTTCAATCACCCTCGTCCAAAAAACGGCACTGCGTTGGCGGCCAAGTGAAATGACTTGTTAGGCATTATCACTATGGCTCACTTCTCGAATAGTGGACAAAATGCTTTCGATATCCGCTAATGGGTTTGCGGCAACAGATCGAATCCAACTCTTTTTTTGAATAATACAGGTTGAAAACATCCCCTCTGGCAAACGGCTATGAAAGTCCTCTGTGTCACACTTGAGCGGACGAAATACGGTTACCCCGGTTTTTGGCATTGCCCAAAGGGATATACTTTCTTCTTTGCTGAGTTTATCGGCGAGATGGTTGGCCATCGACATTGCGCGGTCAATACGATCAACGATGCCTGTTCTTCCCCAAGCGATCAAGGTCGCCAATAAAGGTATTGCCGCAGCTCCGCGCGAACCTTGAATCCCGATATTTGGGTCGGCCAAATAACCTCCACCATAGCTTATTGCAGCGTTTGCGCATTCAGAGTCGCGGAACATGATAAGCGCAGAGTCCTTGGGTTGAAACAACCATTTATGGGCAGAAACAGCTATAGAATCAGCTGCATCAATACCTTCAAGTAGATGTGCATGAGTTGGGCTAAGTCGTAGTGGTCCGCCCCAAGCAGCATCAATGTGAGTCCATTTCGCTTGCCCGATGAACTCCAGTGGATCAATTTCTCCGGTAGCAGTTGTACCGGCAGTCAGAACCAAACACGCATCTGTAACATCACCAAGCTGCCCTGGATCGAGTTGACCACGTTCGTTGACTGGTATTTGCTTATAAGGCAAGCCAAGTATTCGAGCTGCTTTCTGAATACTCAAATGTGCCGCTTCTGATGCAATAACTTTTTTTATGCCTTTCGCATCTCTTGCGGCCCATAGTGCAGTAAGATTTGAAATTGTTGACCCAGAACACATATGGCCACCATTCATGCCAAAAAATGGAGTCAACCAATCGATCACCCTTTTTTCGGCCTCAATAGCAAAAGGGGCTGTGGCGCGATGCAGTAGATTCTGGTTTAGTCGGGCGTTCCAGAGAGCTGTTGCCCAAGTAATCCAAGGCGTTGGTGGATCCATGTGCGCCAAAGCATTAGGTGCATCTAATCGGGCTGCGCCACCAAGCACGTGGGGCGCAAGAACTTTCAGAGTCTCTAATTCCCCAATCCCCAACTCCGGAAATGCCTCTGGCAAATCGACTGATTCTAACGGGACTTGGCGTAGCAAATTAATTGCATATTCCAGACCCGTCTCGGGTGAAAAACTTATATCTTTATTATTCATTCAGATAATCTCCAATGCTGCATAATATCGTCGAGACAGGCAGCGAAATAAAAAAAGTACGTCCTGTTGTCAAAATTAGCCAAGATGAAATGAATAAATATTTAGAAACCGTTGTCGTATTTATAAAATTGTGTGCTTAGTCAACTTTTCCACCAGCTGCTCAAAGTGCGCTATTGCCAGTTTGACCGGCTCCGCAGAACCCATATCGACGCCGGCATCCCGCAATTCATCCAGCGGAAACTTGCTGCCGCCGAGTTTCAAAAAATCCAGATAGGCCCGTCGAGCCGGTTCTCCGTGCTTGACAACTTTATCGGCCAGGGCAATCGCCGCAGATACGCCGGTCGCATATTTGTAAACATAAAAAGCAGAGTAGAAATGGGGTATCCGCAGACACTCGAGCGATAGCTCGGGATCAAGCACCAGGGTGTTGCCGAAATAGGCTTCGAGCAATTGGCGGTAATTTTTGGTCATCACATCCAGCGTCAAGGCTTCATTGGCCTCAACCACAGCATGGGTAGCCTTTTCAAATTCGGCAAACATGGTTTGTCTGAAAAGGGTGGCCCGAATATTGTCAATTTCCCGGTTCAAAATGTAGGCCTTCATCTTCGGATCGTCTTTGTAAAACTCCAGCAAATACCTGCTGAGAAGATCTTCATTAAAAGTCGAGGCCACTTCCGCCACAAAGATGGTATAATCATGATCCACGTAGGGTTGATGTTTTTTGGAAAAATAAGAATGCATGGAATGGCCGGCTTCGTGAATCAGGGTGTAAAGGCTGTTGATGTTATTTTCTTCGTAGTTGAGCAAGATATATGGGGGTGAATCATAACAGCCCGAAGAATAGGCACCGCTTCTTTTACCGCGGTTTTCATAGCGGTCCACCCAGCCGGATAAAAGCCCGTCTTTAAGAATGCGGCTATATTCTTCTCCCAGCGGCTGCATGGCCTGCGCACATACTTCCACGGCCTCTTCGTAAGGCATGCGAAACTCAACCTCGGCGATGATCGGGACATAGCTATCATAAAAGTGAAGCTCCTTGAGTCCCAAAACCTTTTGCCGGAACTTCAAATATTTAAAGAGCGGATCGAGGTTGGTTTTTACGGTTGCAATAAGGTTGTCATATACCGCTTCCGGAATGTTGTCGCTGAAGAGCGCTGAAATCCGGCAGTTTTCAAAATTTCTGGCCCGGCTGTAAAAGAGGTCTTTTTTTACCGAATGCACCAGGGTGGCCGCCAGGGTGTGTTTATGATCCTGGTAGGCCTGATAATACTGGAAAAAGGCTTTTTTGCGGACCTCACGCTGCGGATTGATTAAAAAGGTTGGAAAATTCCCATGACTTAATTCAATTTCTTTACCGTTTTCATCGCTGATGGTTCCAAATTTTAAATCCACGTTGTCCAACTGACCGAAGACCTGGGACGGCGCAGCGGCAACTTCCCGGCTCATAGCCAGAAGCTGTTCTTCTGATTCGCTGCGGGTATGGGGCTTGTACCGCAGAATTTTCTCCAGGTAAAATTTATATTCGTCGAGGGCTTCATCTTCCAGGTACCGGCTTATAATCCCGTCAGGGATCGATTGAATCTCCGGTGTCAGGAAGCTGGCCATTTCCGACGAACGGGTAAGGAGATTAAGGGCCCTCTGATGAAGCCCCAGATAAAACTGGTCGGATTTATCCTCGTCGCTTTTGAGATGGGCCCAGGTATACAGTTTTTCAATTCTGCGGCTAATTTCCAGATGAAACTCAAGCGCTTGTTTTAAAACGCTGACGGCGTCTTTGAGATGCCCCCTGTAATCATTGTATTTCTCCAACTCTTTTTCAACCTTGCTGAATAACTCTTCCCACATCTTGTCGGTTTCAAACAACGGTGTCAGGACCCACTTGTTCTCGTCGGCAATATCTTTTCTTTCCGGTATCATTTTTCTGGTCATACTGTTTTCCTATTTTTCTGGCATAAGTCGCGGCACCGATGCCGGCCACGCAACCTTCACCGACCGCTTTGGCCATCTGCCAGGGCGGACCGCAAATGTCACCGGCGGCAAACACACCGGGAACATTGGTTTCCATCGCTTTATTGGTATCGATGTATTTCATCTCATCCACTGAGCATGTCTTCACCGGAAACATTAAACAGGCAGCAAAAATTCTCCACATGGGCGTGAAAGATACTGCTTTTTGTTTCTTTGCCCAAGACCAGTACGGAGACTTTTTTACGGGCCGCGTGAATGGCGGCCTGTAATCCGGCCGGGCCGGTTCCCAGAATAACCACGTCAAAGTTAGTCGATTCAAGCATTTTTAAAACCTCTAATTACTCCACCCTGAAAAATAGCCATAACAGGGTTAGGTATAGTAAATTTGATTTTTGAAAATTGAAGAAAATATTTAGAAGTTGATCCGGGCGGATTAATTAATCATTTCTGAAAAAGAAGTGCACAAAGGCGTATGAGTACTGAAAAGCTCTTCAAAATCTTGAAAAAAGTACAAGATTTCAGTAGCTTAGTCCATACTATTCCTTT
>JAIVWA010000177.1:0-8225 GCA_049190255.1 Gammaproteobacteria bacterium
ATAAAGCAGAATATCACGTTGGGTCTTGCTGGTTATTGCCGCGAGAAAAAACGTGCTAAAGTGCACCTTCATATTCAATTCGCCGCCTACGTTCCATGCGGCTTTCTATCAAATCCGAAAGACCCATGCCGACCTATAATCACTGATCAAGCCCTGACCCCTCGCTTTCTCATGGACTTTTAGAGCAAGAGCCCTGCAATCACCGCAATGATTCCGTAAACAATCGTAGGCAGAAATGTTCGTTTGAGTATGTCGCCTTCCTTTTTTTCTATTCCCAGAACCGAACAGACCGCCACGATATTGTTGATGCAAACCATATTGCCCATGGCGGCACCGACGGACTGCAAGCTGAGAATCACCGTAATATCAAGCATCAGATTCTGTGCGATGGAAGTCTGGATGCCGCCGAAGGTTAAATTTGAAATGGTCGCTGAACCGGAAAAGAAGCTTCCCAGGGCGCCCAGATACGCCGCAAAATACTGCCAGTACGGACCCACTGCGTCGGCAAAGGTATTGCCGATGATCATGACGGGTGCTCGTTCACCGCCGACCATCAGTAACTTTACCATGACCAGTGCGCCTAAAAGAGCCAGCATCGGCTTCTGTATGCGCTCGTAGGATTCGGCTGCAACCTGTTTGGCGACTTCTTTTTTTATACCGAAAAGAAAAAATGCGATGAATGATATGAGAAAAAAAGGGATGAGTGCAGGGATATACAACGTTTGAAACACCCATGAAGTTTGGGTCCCAAAAATATGTTCCAACCGGATAACCAGTGCAGAGCTGATGCTCATATCGGCCAGGGATCCCAATATGAGTTTTAGGGCCGGTGTTTCAGAATTTAAAATCCCTTTCAAACCCAATTCCGGAATTCGGGTGACCAAAAGGATGATGACGGTACCCCAGAGGGGAAACAGGGCTTTGAAGAGCTGCTTGAAACTGACTCTGCTGTGATGGATTTGTTTATTGGATTCGGGGACCAGACCGATGCCTTTTTGGGCAAGAATAACGGATGTAATTAATCCGATCATACCGCCGATAATCGCCGGAAACTCATAATTGAACTTTGCAAGCGCCACGAACGGTATGACACAGCTTAAAATGGAAAGATAAATGAAAATCAGATTTGCTTTAATTTCCTGCCAGGTAACCACAAAATTCAAGGCGATCAGAGGTATGACCAACGCAGCGCACGCATGCATCAATGCGGAGTCAAAACTGATTTTCAATATCTGGCTATTTTCCAGCTGCAGTGCTCCTAAACCGAACCACGTCGGGGTTCCCACCGCGCCGAAAGATACCGGCACCGTGTTTGTCATCAGGCAAAAGATGGCAACCTTAAGCGGCTTAAACCCCAAGCCTACCAGAAGCGGTGCGGCTAAAGCCGGGGGGGTCCCAAACCCGCTGGCACCTTCAATTAGAAAAGCAAATGCCCAACCAATGATCATCAACTGGGCCACCCGATTTTCACTGATTTCAGTGAGCCAGGTCCGGATAACATCCATGGCACCGGAATGTTCCATGGTTTTAAATAGAAAAATGGCCCCCCAGATAATCAGGATGGGCGTCCAGGCACTTAAGAGACCATTGAGAACGGAGGCATGAATCAAATCAGGGGCTGCCGCGAAATAGATCAGCTTTATGCCGTACATCAGCAATGCCACCGCAGGCAATGCCACATGGGAAGGAACACTGTTTTTCTTTGTCATCAGGTAAATGAGGATGACAATCGGTGCTGTGGATACGATGAAATCCATTAATTCTTTATCGTCATATGTTCTGCTATATAGCCTTTAAGCAAACGCCGCAGAACCGAAAATGAGAAAAAGTGCTTGCCGATCTCATAGTTGTGATTAACTATTTCTTCACATAAACTGGTATTTTCTAAAATTTCTTTCGTTTCCTTAACCGCTGTGGCCGTTACGTATCCATCGAGTTCAATGGCCCGAAAACCTCTGGGCTTAATATCTTTGGTGTATATCGAATATCTATTCACCACAATCGGTTTGTGAAAATAGACCGCTTCCATAAAGGCATTGCCGAACCCCTCAAAGGTGGAAGGATAGGTGACCAGGTCGCAATAAGGAAAAATATCTGATAACGTGTAAATCTTCCGGCCATCTTCAGTAGACCCTCTTTGTTCATCGATGATATCGTCGACAAAGATGGTGTTCACGTTTAGAAATTCCGAATATTCCTTTAGCCTATTTTGATAATCGTAGCCTTCATCGCCGGAAGCATGCGAAATTACCAGTTTGGCTTTCTTGCCCAAACGACTTACCAGTTCGATCGCCATTTCAATGCCTTTGCGGGCCACAACCCGGGTCGGCTGAAGGATAAACAGCTCATCATCTTCGATACCAAAGGCCTGCCGCACATCCGATGTGTAATCATCCGGCGGGGGTGGTGGATTTTCAAAGTCCATGACATTGGGTATAACCGTTCCGGCAACACCGCATCGAAGTGCTAATTGAGCGTTGGCAAAAGAATTAATCGTCACATGGTCAATACTGGGTAAATCCGGCGGAAACGCCATTCTAAGATAATCCCAAACCCCATTGGTCATGAACCGATCCCGCTCCCAATAAAAATCGTGATGGTGAGCAATTGTCGGCAGACCGGTCTCCATAATCACCTGGGTAATTGCAACCCCCAGCGGGATATTCATCGGTATGGTCAACGCATTTTGGGGAATGATTAGATCAAGGTCGAATTTTTCAATGAAATTGTAAAGATCATCCTTTAATTTCCGCGCCAATCGGTGAATTTTTTCTGTTGTTGAACGTTGCCGCACACTGACGTCAAATACCTTACTCTGGATTTCATCGATTTCAGGATGGGTAAAATGCGCTTCCGCTGCCAAGTAGGATTGCTCCGGAGGACGATCCAATTCTCCTGCAAAATAAAAGCAATTGAAGCCCTCTTGTTCAAATACTCGCTCCCATTTTGCAGTTTCCAACGAGACACCATCGGTCCCAGCCAGGCGGGTTGAGACGAATCCAACATTTTTTACTTTTCCGAAATATTTCGTATTATCCATTTTTTCCTCCGATGTTTGCTGATGTCACAAAACAGTTGGCTGAACTCTATTCAGAAATTTCAACGATACTCGGCGTATAATCCTGCGGCGGTTCAAAACCAAGCAGTTTCAAGCAGGTTGCCGCCAAACTGCTGATACCAAGATCCGTATGCCCGGAAAGCCGCAATTTGAGGCTGCCGGTGGGTTCATATACGTAAGCGAATACCGGATTTAAGGAGTGCGCCGTTCTCGGCTTGGGTTCACCGGTTTTCTCATCATAGATGATTTCTCCCGTTTTATAATTGCACTCGTACATATCATCCGAATTTCCGTGGTCCGCGGTAACAATCAGAATTCCGTTGGCTTTTTTTATGGCCCTGACAAGCCGGCCGAGACACAAATCGACGGTCTCAACGGCAATTTCAACTGCCGCTGTGACCCCGGTATGCCCGACCATGTCACCGTTGGCATAATTGAGCCGGATAAAACCGTATTTGCCGCCCAAGATGGCCTCTGCGACTTTATCGGTGATCTCGGCCGCTTTCATCCAGGGTCTCTGCTCAAAGGGGACGATGTCAGAGGTCACCTCGATGTAATCCTCTAAAGAATCGTCAAACTTTCCGGAGCGGTTGCCGTTAAAAAAATAGGTCACATGGCCAAATTTTTGGGTTTCACTGATGGCCAGCTGCTTCACGCCGGCCTTGACCAGATACTCGCCGACCGTGCGATCAATGCCGGGCGGATTAACCAAATACTTTTGCGGAATCAGCGCATCCCCATCGTATTGCATCATGCCGGCATATTTTACTTTAGGCTTGGGTCCCCGGGGGAATTTGTCAAATTCATCTCCTTCAAAAGCCCTACTGATCTCGATGGCTCTATCACCGCGGAAATTGAAAAAAATGACGCTGTCATTTTCCTCTATCGCTCCCAGGGGTGCCTTGTCCCGGGCGATGACAAATGGCGGAAGATCCTGGTCGTAGACACCCGGGTCTTCCTGGCGCAATGTTTCAATCGCCTCCCGGGCCGATCCGAATTTTCGGCCCTCGCCCAGGACATGTGTTTTCCATCCCAGTTCAACCATACCCCAGTTGGCCTGATAGCGGTCCATGGTTATTTTCATGCGACCGCCGCCGGATGCGATGGCAAAATCAATCTGGCTGTCCTTTTTGAGCCCGGTTAGAAAGTTTTCGAGCCGCTCGACATAATCCAAAGCGGAGGTTGGCGGTACATCCCGCCCATCCAGAAGAATATGAACGCGGGCTTTTTCAACCCCTTCTTTTTTTGCTTCTGCCAGAAGCGCTTCCAGGTGGTTGATATGGCTGTGGACGTTGCCATCTGATAAAAGGCCGATAAAATGAAGCCGGGAATTGTGGCCGATTACGTTTTCGATCAATTCTTGCCACACGGCCCCATCAAAAAGCGCACGGGTCTCGATGGATTCATTTACCAGCTTGGCACCCTGATCAAAAACGCGTCCGCATCCGATGGCGTTGTGACCGATCTCACTGTTGCCCATATCTGCATCCGAGGGCATGCCCACTGCCGTTCCATGGGCCTTGAGCTTTGCGGCCAGGGCATTTTTGGCCAGCCAATCCAGCATCGGCGTGTTTGCCCGGCTAACCACATCGCCTTCCGCGCATGTGCCGATTCCGACACCATCTAAAATCGCCAGAACAACCGGGCCCTGAGGGCCTTTGAAATTTTTAGCCTTTTTTAACGGTTCCATAAAAACTCCTGCTGACAGTAGATTGTGAGTGACCGCCTAAACCGTACGAACCGGTTGAAGCGAAACGAAAATCCTTCTTAATCAGGGAATTGAATATTGAATATTGCAAATTGAATATTTGTGGATGTCGCTTTTAACCTTCGTAGCCACTTTGGCGAAGTAGGCTCGCTCCGTCATTTTTATGATCGTTTTTTTTAAAAATTGATCCGATTTCTATATACCGCAGAGCTAATTTCGCAGGTTTCACTGTTTAGCACCTCCACCGCCTGACACCTGATCCGCCTGCGGCGGAACACCTGAAACCTGATTAGCGGAACACTAAAAAAATCAGCCACACAATAGCCGTCGGGACCAGGGCGCCGGCCAGGATTCCACCGGCCGACACCTCATTGTTAAAATATTTCTTCAGAATGGAAACGCCGGCCGGGTTGGGGGCATTGGCAATGATGGTCAAACCGCCGCCGGCAACTGCCCCGGCCACCACGGCATATTTGAGGCTGTCGGTGAAATCCGGCACCAGGGTGCTCAAAAACGTAATGGCCGCGTTGTCATTGAAGGCCGTCAGTAGGGTGGCACCCAGCATCAGGGGAATTTCGGCCAAATTGCCCAGAATCGGTGCGATCCACCAGCCCTGCACCCCACCGTGGATGACCAGTCCGCCCAGAAAGAATCCAACCAGCAGTGCGGGTTTCAGATCAACCCGATTCTGAAAGGGTTTGGTGACCTGGGCAAACCCTAAAAAAAACAACATGCCGGGGATAAACAGTTCCGGATGGTGGGCATTGAGAATCGTCCAGACCATGAATAAAACGTGCACGATGGTCACCCAGGCAGGCACCGGATCGTCGCGGTTGTCCCAATCAGGATCCAGGAACGTTCCCCTCTCTGCCGGTGCCAGCAGCGCGGGCAGCCCCCGACGCATGGCCCGCAGTTTTATTTCTTCGAACCGCTCCCGAAACGCTTGCTTGACTAAATCTTGATCGACACCTTTATCTATCAGTTCCGGGATGTAGCGTTTTTCCAGCCGCTGTCTGACCTCGTCGGCGACCTTTTGTATTTGCTTATCGATCGCGACTATGGTGCCCTGTTCAGCATCGACTGCCGTGACGAATTCCTGGAATCCGGCATCCATGTCCATGCGTTTTAAATATTTTTCCTGAATTTCATCTTTGAGGCGCACGAGCATGGACTTTTCCTCCAGCCGGGCCAACTCCCTGCGGAACGCCAGGAAATACAGGGCATTTGAAAGCAGAATCCCAATCTCGGCTTTCCAGCCGAAATGCGTCAGCATATGCGCCGTGGTCCATTTCCAGGGGCCGGCGACCATCAATACCGGCGGGGCGGCAAAGTGGGTCATGGTGCCGCCGACCGAGATATTGACGAATAATAAACCCAGGGTGGCATACTTAAACCGCTGACTGGGCTCGAGCTCGTATAAAATTCTGGCCAGCACCAGGGCGGATATGATCATGGCTGCCGGTTCGGTGATGAACGATCCTAAAATCGGACCGATGGTCAGGGTGGCCAGCCACTGGGCGGTCAACGTGCCGCCAAGCATATTGGCGATCTTGCGGATCAGGGTTTCCGACAGTCTCAATATCGGGCGGGTGGCGGCAAGGGTCATGATCACCACTACAAATAGCGGCTCGGTATAATTGACCTCATAGCTGATGTAATTCACCATGGTTTTCCAATCGTAAAACCCGATGATGGCCACGGTCAGCGCAATTGCCCAGATACCGAAGACCACTTCCACTTCACCCAAAAAATGAAACACTTCAGCCCCGTGGTGGACCGATTCGCGGTTTGCTTCGCCCTTTTTGATTTTTTCTTCAAGCTCGTGTTCCCATTTATGGGCAATGGCCATAAACCTGGCGGTCATAAACGTGTGGACGATGGCCAGAAAGAAAATCAGGGTGGCGATCAGATTGAAGGGTTCCTGTTGAACCCGATTTTTCAAAATCGCCCAGATGCTGCCCAGATTAGCATCGTTGTAGCTCTCGAGGTTGCGGGGAAAAGCCTCGGCGTCAGATGTTACCGGCTCAGCCGCCGGAACAGCGCCGGCCCAAAGAGCAATCAGGCCCAGGCTGCACAGCACCATAACTGCTATTGTGATACATTTTCTCTTCATGGGACAAATTTGGACTTATCAGGTTTTTGGATTAGCTGTCACAGTTCAGCCATTAAGACACCACGTCACGAAGAAAAGATAATAATTTCAAAACAATATATGAACGATTAGTAAATTTTAAGTTCGGCGGCAACCTTTTTTAGTATCTCAGCACTTCTTTTTAGCCCTTGGGCCTCCTCATTTGAAAGCATCGGCTGAATGGTTGCTTCAATTCCTTTGGCCTTCAGCACCCGGGGCAAAGAAAGACTTACGCCATTAAGCCCTTCAATATTTGAGAGCGTCAGCACCGCACCTTCATCATCGCGTATGGCTTTGGCTATTCGGGCGATGCCGGCCCCGATTCCGTAATAGGTCGCCCCTTTGCCCTCAATGATACGATAGGCGGCGCGACGGACACCGTCGTCAATTCTTGCTTTGACGTCATCTGTTATCCGACGGCCCATCTGCTCTGCAAATTCGATAACAGGCACGCCTCCAATCTTGCCGCTCGACCAGGCCAATACTTCCGAATCTCCATGTTCCCCCAAAACATAGGCATGGACGGAATGGGGAGCAAGGCCGAGATGCTCTGCAAGGAGCGTACGAAAACGAGCGGTGTCAAGGATGGTCCCGGATCCAATAACGCGCTCAGGCGGCAGAGCGGAGATCTTCGTAACCACCTGGGTCATAATATCGACCGGGTTGGAGACAACCAGCAGAATGGAATCCGGCGCGTGCTCAAGGACCCGGGGAACGACATTTTGAAAAACGCTGACATTACGTTCCAGCAGCTTTAGGCGAGATTCTCCCGGTTTTTGTGCCACGCCGCAGGCCAGAACTACCAGCCCTGCTCCCTTGAGTGTCGAATAATCGCCGGCAGCTACGCGTACCGGTTCACTAAAAGGGGTGGCATGTAAGATATCTTCGGCATGGGCCTTGGCCAGGTCTGCATTGAGGTCGACGAGTATCAGTTCAGTAGCTGCTCCGACAAGGGCGATGGCGAAGGCGCTGGAGCTGCCGACAAAACCACAACCAATAATTCCAATTTTCATAACGATACCTTTCGATCTATCCTACTCACCGATGGAATACTCGGTCGCGAGGTCTTCAATTTCCTTTTGGTAGCGCTGATACTCTGGCGATTCCGCCGGGCTGTAATTTAAATTTTTATATAGACTGGTAATTTGGGTAAACATATTACGTGCTTCGTCTTTATCCTTAAACTGATAGTTGCGCTGGATCAGGTCCTTGATCAGCTGAAAACTTTCATGTTGCCGCGCAAGGGGCATGGATTCATCCACCTCGTCGAAGGCATCCTGCTGCAAAAAGACCATATCGAGCAAGGTGGCCTTTTGCCATACCATATA
>JAIVWA010000178.1:0-907 GCA_049190255.1 Gammaproteobacteria bacterium
CACATGATTATGTTGATATTATATAACTATAATTATCCACATTATAGGAGTATATTATGCGCACTATACAAATGACTCTGGATGATGATCTCGTAAAAAAGGTCGACGCCATAGCAAATGAACTTCATACAACACGATCCGCATTTACTCGAGATGCGTTGCGGGAGGCGGTCAAAGAATACAACCTTCGCCGTCTTGAATTGAAACACCGCCAAGGCTACTCGGTTCATCCCGTCAACAGAGAGGAGTTCAGTGTTTGGGAAAAAGAGCAGAATTGGGGGGATGAATGAAGAGGGGTGAAATCAGATGGTACAAATTCAAAGCTCCAGATAAAAAACGGCCGGTGTTGATTTTAACCCGCGATTATATATTGGAATACCTTGGAGAAGTCACTGTGGCTCCCATTACCTCGACGGTTCGGGATATACCCAGCGAAATATTCCTCACCAAACAAGACGGGATGACAAAAGACTACGCAATAAACTTCGACCATATACAGACGGTATCCAAAGGAAAGATTGGATCGCTAATAACAACACTGTCTGCAGATAAACTAGAACGAGTGAGTGAGGCTATACAATTTGCTTTGGATTTATAAAAGATAACAATGGCATGAAGATGGACGGGCTATACCCTGCGGTTTTAAAGTAAGCAGGCTTTTTTCAAATTCAGCGCTTTTTGTAATGATCATGCCCCTTTCCGACCGCCACTTATGCCCGGCGTTCGCTGAAGAGAGTATAATATGAGATACAAAAATAATTTGGATGGAATTTCCTGGAAAAGATTTGTTTTACGAAAAACAGGGATGGAAAAAACAAAATTCCGCTTACATTTGGCCTCGGAGTAAAAAACAGGAAGAATTATACTCTGAGAATGGGATGCGATTACGGAAAAAGCGCACTGTTAT
>JAIVWA010000178.1:983-8184 GCA_049190255.1 Gammaproteobacteria bacterium
ACCAATAGGTGTACCCTGCTTTTCTAAATGGGCTCTAAGGTTGCCATAATATTGGGCGGCTTCATCGTCATAAGGCAATATTTCCAGTGGTGCAACAAACTGCGTCAAAGCCATTTGATTCTGTCCAGGCTTTGAACTTTTAGAAACACCATATAAAAGTTCGCTCAGTGTGATCGACGAGATACCAATTTGTGAAATTTTAGTCTGTTTAAAACGCTCTATTACATCGGGTGGCTTTCGCTTAATGATATAAACACAAGTGTTTGTATCGAGCAGGAATTCCATTAGAATTTTTCCCTGGAATTTTGATTGGGTTGATCTCTGCTGTCCATGAAGTCGTCGGTAAACTGGTCAAGGCTATTGACTAATGAAGACCAGGGATCATCTCTGGGCAAAAGGACAACCATCTTGCCGATTTTTTTAATAAAAACATCATTGCCAGAGAATCTGAAATCTTTTGGCAACCTTACAGCCTGGCTTCGACCATTAATGAATATTTTTGCAGTTTGCATGTCACGCCTCCTGTCGTTATTGATAGATACCATAGTATATATCAAAATGGGTGGAATGTCAAAAAATGGAAAGGCTGATATACGAGTAGAACCCGTCAGTTAGCCAGACGCCAAAAAAACGGCGCGGGTTACTTCAGCCGTTACAACCCTTGATACCCTCAGAGACTTCCAACATATTGTGAACCCCTCTGTCATCTGGGCACAATACTCGATCCTTTCTCATCTGTCTCCTGCAATCTGACCTCTGTCATCTGTCCTCTGTTTTCTGACTTCTGGCCCTGAGCTGCCCGCAGGCCGCGGATATATCCTGCCCCTTGCTGCGGCGAATAATGACGGTGTAATTTTTGGCGAACAAAATATCATAAAAAGCCTGAATCACGGCTTCTGCCGGCCGCTGAAAATCACAGCCCTCATGGGGATTGTAAGGGATAAGGTTGATTTTACATCGGATCGGCTGCAGCAGTTTGGCCAGGCGACGGGCATCACTTTCGGAATCATTAATGCCTTTGATGAGAATGTATTCGAAGGTAATTCGGCGGCCGGGCGCCGGCTGATATTGCCGGCAGGCTTCCAGTAATTTTTCCAGCGGGTAGGTACGGTTAATGGGCATCAGTCTGCTGCGGGTATTGTTGTCGGTCGCATTTAAAGACACCGCCAGATTCACCCGGGTATCCCGGCCCAGGTCCGAAAGTCTGGGAACCAGCCCGGCGGTGGAAACCGTCACCCGCCGGCTTGCCAATCGCAGCCCGGCATCGGTGTCGGTGATAACACCGATAGCGCTGACCAGGTTTTTGTAATTGGCCAGCGGTTCTCCCATCCCCATAAAAACGATATTGGTCAAACTCATCGGGTCTTCGAGCTCGTTTTTGATATCGCGCACCTGGGCAATGATCTCTCCGCGGGTCAGATTGCGCTCGAAGCCGCCGGTGGCGGTCAGACAAAACAGGCAATCCTGGGCACATCCCACCTGGGTGGAAATGCACAGGGTATAGTGATCCCGTTCGGGAATCAAAACGCTTTCAATGTGTTTGCCGTCCTTTAATCTAAAAAGATACTTGCGGGAACCGTCCAGGGAGGTTTCAATCTGCTCGGCCTCCAGCCGGCCGATTACAAAATGTTGCGGCAGCACCGTCCGGATCTCTTTGGATATGTCGGTCATGAGATCAAAACGGTCGGCCTGCCGCAAATAGATCCATTTTTGAATCTGGTCGGCACGATAGGCAGCGATCTTCCTGTCGGCCAACCAGGCAACAAGTTGCTCCCGGGAAAATTCGAGAATGTTTTTTTTCTTAAGTTCAGTCAACATAATATATAGAATTGGTTTATTTTATTGAACTGTTTATCGCGGCTGGAAGCCGCTCCCACAATAAAGTTTATGATAAAACTAACAAAAGAAAATATTAAATTAATTTCCAAACACACGCTTGGTCACCATAATTGACTATTGCGCTGCTCAAAGGCGTGCCGATGCCCATGTATCGATAAAGGAAAATTAATTTACTTGACATACCACCATTGAAATTATATTTTCAAGAATTTATGAAAATAGACCGATAAAATCATGTTCGAAAACCTGAGTGACAAGCTGGATGCCGCTTTTCGCAAGCTTAAAGGGCACGGCAAACTTTCGGAAAAAAACATCGAGGACGGCTTAAAAGAAGTCCGAATAGCCCTTCTGGAGGCCGATGTCCATTATCGCGTGGCCAAGCGGTTTATCGCCAAAGTCAAAGAACGGGCTTTGGGCCAGGAAGTCCTGGCCAGTTTAACACCTGCGCAACAGGTTATCAAGATCGTTAATGACGAGCTGACGGATCTGATGGGCTCTCAAAATGAAGGTCTGAACCTGTCCGGACCCAGTCCGGTATCCGTGATGCTGGTTGGCCTGCAGGGATCCGGTAAAACGACAACGGCAGGTAAGCTATCGGTTTTTTTGCAAAAAAAAGGGCGCAAACCCTACCTGGTGCCGGCGGATGTTTATCGTCCGGCGGCCATCGACCAGCTCAAAAAGCTGGGTCAGCAGCTGAACGTTCCGGTATTTTCGTCCAGCACCGACATGGATCCGGTTGACATTTGCAGGGAGGCCAGGACGGCGGCCCATCAACAGGGTTGTGACACCCTGCTGCTGGATACTGCAGGGCGCCTCCATATTGACGAAGTGTTGATGGGGGAGCTCACCCGTATCAAAGATACGGTCAAACCCTCGGACATTCTGCTGGTGGCGGACGCCATGACCGGCCAGGACGCGGTCAACATCGCCGAATCATTTAATGCGACCCTGGATATCGGCGGAGTGGTCCTTACAAAAATGGATGGAGACGCCAGGGGCGGTGCCGCCCTCTCCATAAAGGAGATTACCGGCAAACCGATCAAATTTATCGGGGTCGGCGAAAAATTAACCGCGCTCGAGCCGTTTCATCCGGACCGATTGGCCTCAAGCATTCTGGGTATGGGCGATGTTCTCACGTTAATCGAAAAAGCCCAGGATACCATCGATGAGAAAAAGGCGGCCGAACTCGAAAAGAAGCTCAGAAAAAGCCAGTTTACCCTGGAGGACTTTCGCGATCAGATGGTTCAGATCCGCAAGATGGGTTCGATAGGCGATATTATAAAAATGATACCCGGCATGGGTAAACTCAAACAGATGAAAAACCTGGATGTGGACGAAAAAGAATTCGTCAGGATTGAAGCCATCATTAATTCAATGACACCCCGGGAAAGACAGCAACACAACATTATTAACGGAAGTCGTCGTAAAAGAATCGCCAAAGGAAGCGGAACCCGGGTACAGGATGTCAATCGGCTGTTAAAAAATTATATTCAAATGCTTAAAATGCTTAAAAAATTTAATAAAGGCGGCATGAACGGAATG
This sequence comes from Gammaproteobacteria bacterium, assembly GCA_049190255.1. Lineage (GTDB taxonomy): Bacteria > Desulfobacterota > Desulfobacteria > Desulfobacterales > JAFDCJ01 > JAFDCJ01. The sequence continues at coordinate 4,365 of JAIVWA010000178.1, forward strand.
CAACGGGGAATGTTGCCGTTTTGAAGGAGAAACGTAACTATGGCAGTTGTAATCAGATTGGCCAGACATGGCGCGAAGAAAAAGCCCTTTTATCGAATCGTTGTCGCCGACGGCGAAAGCCCCCGGGACGGCAAATATCTCGAAAATGTCGGCACCTATGATCCTCTAATCGATCCGGCAAAGGTGACTTTGAAAACAGAGAGAATTCAATACTGGATGGGTCAAGGTGCCAAGCCCTCGGATACGGTACGAAGCCTTTTAAAAAAGGAAGGTTTTTTTGCTGCAGCCACCTAACGTCTCGGAATTTCTATAACGCCCTCTATTCTCAACCGCAACAAAGGAGATGGCACCATGAAAGATCTGATCAATTACATTGCTCAAGCTCTGGTGGACCATCCGGAGCAGGTCAGCGTGAACGAGGTAGAAGGGAGTCAGACCTCCGTTTTGGAGCTAAAAGTGGCCAAAGAGGATATAGGGAAAGTAATCGGCAAGCAGGGCCGGACGGCCAGGGCGATGCGAACCATCCTGAGTGCAGCTTCCGCCAAGATAAAAAAACGGACAGTCCTGGAGATTGTTGAATAATCTGTGGAAAAAAAAGGTTATGTGCTTATCGGAAAGATTGTTGGCGTTCATGGCATGAAGGGCACCAATAAGTTCCGTTCGTATGCGGAATCCTTGTCGGTGTTCAATCCCGGCCGGTCGCTGCTTATTCGCGACAGCCGGAGCCGGCAAACAAGCATTGAAATAATCTGGGTTAAACCCCACACCAAGACACCGCTCATATTGTTTAAGGGCGTAATCGATCGCGATCAGGCGGAAGCCCTTATCGGCGCTGAGCTGTTCATCCCGGAGACGGAACTGCCGGAACTGGATGAGGAGACCTATTACTGGTTCGAATTGATCGGACTTGAGGTTTACACAACCGAGGAAGAATATCTCGGCCGGATTGCCTCAATTATGGCCACCGGAAGCAATGATGTCTATGTCGTATGTGATAAAAAGAAAGAAGTGCTGATTCCGGCGCTCGAATCGGTGGTTGTCGAAATCAACCTTGAGCACAAACGCATGCGTGTCAATTTACCGGAAGGCCTAGTTTAGTTGATTGGTTAATTAGTTGAATAGTTGAATAAGTATAAATGATTTCATCCAATCACTAATCAACCAATCAACCAGTTAACTATTAAACTAAAACAAATTGAATCGCAGATGAAATTTGTAGTATTGACGATTTTCCCGGAGATGTTCGACCCCTTCTGGGCCCACGGGATTATCCGCAAGGCGATCGAAGAAAAGAAGATTCTGACTTCGACCATTAACATCAGAGATTACGCTCAGGATCGACACCAGGTTACCGACGACAGGCCCTACGGCGGGGGCAGCGGAATGGTAATGAAACCCGGGCCCCTGGCGGGCGCCATTCGGGCCGCTGCCCAAACGGTGCCGGAAGCAAAAACTGTTTTACTAACACCCCAGGGACAAGTCTTCGATCAGAGGATGGCTCAGGAATTGGCATCTTGGGACGGTCTGGTTCTGGTTTGCGGTCGCTACGAAGGTGTTGATGAGCGAGTTTGTCACGACCTGGTTGATTATGAAATATCAATCGGCGACTACGTGCTGACCGGGGGTGAACTGGCCGCCATGATTGTTATTGATGCCGCCACCCGGCTGATTCCCGGTGTGCTCGGCGGCGATCAGGCAGCCGAAAAGGATTCGTTTTCAGACGGCCTGCTGGAGCATGCCCATTATACGCGCCCCCGAATTTTTGAAGGCCGGGAGGTTCCGGAAGTATTACTTTCCGGCCATCACCAGGAAATTGAAAAATGGCGGCTTGAATCATCTCTGATGCGCACGCTTTTGAAACGGTCGGATCTGCTGCAAAAAAAAGACCTGGACCGGCAGGAGATCGAAATTTTAAAAAAGTGGCATCATGTGATAAAAAACTTAATTCAATAGGGTTGGCCCGTTAGCCCGTTTACCCGTTTGCCCGTATCTGGAAAAACCGGCTAACCGGCAAACGGGCTAACCGGGAAACCGATATGCCCAACATTTACGTGGCGTTGGCCCACTACCCGGTGGTAAATAAGAACGGCGACATAATCGCTTCGGCCGTCACCAACCTGGACTTGCACGACATATCACGGGCAGCGAAAACGTACGGGGTAAAATCATTTTACGTGGTTACCCCGCTTAAAGATCAGCAGGTGCTGGCCCAAAGGATTATCGCGCATTGGATCAGCGGTGCCGGAGCCGCTTACAATCCTGCCAGGCGCAGCGCCCTTGAAACGATTAAAGTCGTCGATTCTCTGGCTGATGTTGTGGAGGATATTAAGGGCCTTGAACACAAATATCCGGAAACAGTCGTCACCAGCGCTCGCAGGTATCCGGAGAGTATCGGTTTCGAGGAGTTTTGCAACGTGATGAAAAACGGTCAGCCTCACCTGTTGGTTTTTGGAACCGCCTGGGGGCTGGCGGAACCGTTTATATCAAAAGCAGATTATGTGCTGGAACCGATTAGCGGGGCTTCAGATTACAACCATCTATCAGTCCGGACCGCCGCCGGTATCATACTGGATCGGCTGCTGGGAGTTTAATAATAAAATCAAGTTATTGGTTACCGGTTGACAGGTATTCAATTAACGAATAACCAATAACAAATAACTTTTTTTGGAGGAAGTATGAACAAGATAAAACAGATTGAAAGTGAAAGTTTGCGCATGGATCTGCCTGACTTTGGGCCGGGAGACACGGTCAAAGTCAATGTTAAAATAAAGGAAGGTGAAAAAGAGCGTATCCAGGCCTTTCAGGGTGTGGTCATCAGCAAGCGTAAAGGCACCACCAATGCGACCTTTACTGTGCGCAAGGTTTCTTACGGCGTTGGGGTTGAACGTATATTCCCGACGAATTCACCGATCATTGACAAAATCGAGGTGATCACCCGGGGTCGTGTGCGACGAGCTAAAATCTATTACCTGCGCAAACTCCGAGGGAAGGCCGCCAGAATCAAGGAAAAACGGTTCAACTAGACCAGATGACAGAGTATAGAAGACAGAGGACAGAGGACAGAAAACAGAGGGAAAATTCTGAATTGTCAATCTGTCATCTGTCATCTGACCTCTGTACTCTGTCCTCTGTCATCTGAATTCTGTCATCTGACTTCTGATGAAAGATTTGTGGTATTTCGAAAAAGAAGCCGCCCAAAAAGGCTGTAAAGAAATAGCAGGCATCGATGAGGCCGGTCGGGGTCCCCTGGCCGGCCCGGTGGTTTCGGCTGCTGTGATTTTACCGACCGCCTTTCATGTCCCCGGCGTTACGGACTCCAAAAAACTGTCCCCTAAAAAACGAGAACGCTTATTTGATGAAATCTATGCCCAGGCGGTTTCAGTCGGTATCGGCATAGTGGATCCGGTTGAAATAGATCGAATCAACATTTTGCAGGCCTCGTTGCTGGCCATGGCCATAGCGGTCGAAAATCTGGCTCCCCAACCGGATCATCTTTTAATTGACGGCATCTTCCCAATACCTTCTGATTTGTCTCAGCAACCGATACCAAAGGGCGATGCTCTAAGTATCTCCATAGCCGCGGCATCGATAATCGCCAAAGTCTCCCGGGATCGTCTGATGCAAAAATACCATCACTACTATCCCCAGTTCGGTTTTCCCAAACATAAAGGCTATCCGACCCGGGCCCACAAGGAAGCCATTCGAAAATTTGGTTGCTGCCCGATTCATCGCCGCAGTTTTAAAGGGGTCAAGGAGTACATATAGAGTAACCGTTCAAGGGTTCAAGGTTCAGAGGTTCAGGGTTAACTATAGCCAAGAT
>JAIVWA010000179.1:0-8156 GCA_049190255.1 Gammaproteobacteria bacterium
TTGTGCATCAGGATATAGCCTGTTCGAAAAAAAATTGATCATTTGATTAAGTATATGATTCTAAATCAGCAATTTAAGTATGTCAATAGCCGGGTTGGAAATGCTTTCTTTTCATTTAGTTATAGCGGTTGTCATAAATATGTTCCGTTTGCCAAAATTGCTAACAGGAGAAAATATAGTGTGTAACAGCCTTAAATTATTACAAACATGACAACCGCTATATTATTTTTTTATTGAAAAAAAATTATTAGAGCGTTTGGACCAGGCCATATTGGACGTTATCGACAACCCTGAGAAGACCCAACAAACCACCGCTATCGGAACGTTATTCTGACAAACGCTCTAACACCCAATGAAAAATACATGGTTTATTTTTAAAAAATACATATTTCACCCCATTTTTTCCTTTGATGACTTGCAGTATAGATACCCAATCAAAAGAGTGTTGGGGAGCACTCTATAAACAAGTCTCATATCTTCTGTCTACCGTAACTAATCAAATTTATTTTTTAAAAGAAGCATTTTTTATCTTTTATCCACATCTACTTATCGCTTAGCTGTTTTCAAAAAACGATGCAACCTTAAGTTGTTGCGATTAACAGGCTCCGTGGACTGTGTGCTGTAATCGATTCTCATCGAACCAGGAATCACGGATAAAATCGCTTCAACGAAAAGGTTCGTCACGGGTGCCCATATCGGGTGCTTCAAAGAACGAATAATTCGTGACGCGCCCTTAAAGCGTTGTGAATATGAAGCCGAATCATTCGCAATCGCTGTTCAATTTATTTAACATCGCTTCCAGACAACTACAAACCTCAACAAAGGAGGAGGCATTATGAAGGTAAACCGACGGGAGTTTATCCAGATCACGGGAGCCACGGCTGCCGGTCTTGCCGTCAGCGGTCTGGGATTTGACCTGCGACCGGTTAAAGTCCATGCCCAGATGCTCAAGACCCAGTATGCCAAGGAGACCCTTTCCATCTGTCCCTATTGCGCCGTTGGCTGCGGTATCATTGTGCATACCAGCCGCAAAGGTGACGGAAGGGTCATCAACATCGAGGGGGATCCGGACCATGTAATCAACCGGGGTTCGTTGTGTTCCAAAGGCGCCTCCCTGACCCAGCTGGTCGAAAATGAAAACCGCATCACCGAACCGATGTACCGCGCCCCCCATTCCCAAATATGGGAAAAAGTGTCCTGGGACTGGGCCCTGACGGAAATTGCCAAACGGGTCAAAGCCACCCGGGATGCCACCTTTGAGTTTAAAAATGCCAAAGGTCAGGTTGTCAATCGGACCGGCGGCATCGCCTCGGTCGGCAGTGCGGCCCTGGACAATGAAGAGTGCTGGATTTACCAGGCCCTGATTCGTGCGATCGGCGTTACCTATATCGAACATCAGGCCCGTATCTGACATAGCGCCACTGTTGCGGCTCTGGCAGAGTCGTTCGGACGCGGCGCGATGACCAATCACTGGATTGATATTAAAAACAGTGACTGTATTTTAATCATGGGCAGCAATGCTGCCGAAAATCATCCCATATCTTTTAAATACGTTACCGAAGCCATGTCCAGGGGCACCAAACTTCTCAATGTGGATCCCCGCTTCACTCGGACTTCGTCCAAAGCGGATATCTATGCTCCTATTCGATCCGGAACAGACATCGCCTTTTTAGGGGGGATGATCAAATACATCCTGGAAAAAAATCTTTACCACCGGGAATACGTACAGTACTACACCAACGCGCCATTTCTGGTGAGCAATTCCTTCAAGTTCAAAGACGGCCTGTTCTCCGGCTTCGATGAGAAAACCCGCAAATACGATAAGAGCCAGTGGGCCTTTAAGATGGATGAAAACGGCGTGCCCCAGATGGATCGCAGCTTGAAAAATTCCCGCAGCGTGTTTCAACTTTTGAAAAAGCATTACGCCCGCTATACCCCCAAAAAAGTATCGGAGATTACCGGAACACCGCAAAAAGAGCTTTTGGAGATCTACAAGACCTACACGGCCACCGGTAAACCAGGCAAGGCGGGCACCGTCATGTACGCCATGGGCTGGACCCAGCACACCGTTGGTGTTCAGAATATTCGAGCCATGGCCATGATTCAGCTGCTGTTGGGCAACATGGGGGTTGCCGGCGGCGGGGTCAACGCCCTGCGCGGGGAGTCCAACGTACAGGGTTCCACCGATCACTGCCTGCTGTGGCACATCTGGCCCGGCTATCTAAAGACACCCCGGGCCTCAAACGTTTCGCTGGCAGCCTATAACAACAAGTGGACCCCCAAGAGCAAGGATCCCTTAAGCGCCAACTGGTGGCAAAACTATCCCAAGTATTCGGTCAGCCTGCTCAAGTCGTTTTTCGGTGAAAATGCCAACGCCGGTAACGATTTTGGCTATGACTGGCTGCCGAAAGTGGATGACGGCAAGGACTATTCCTGGCTGACGCTATTTGATGAAATGTACAAAGGCACCTTCAAGGGATTTTTTGCCTGGGGCCAAAATCCGGCCTGCAGCGGGGCTAATGCCAATAAAACCCGCCAGGCGCTTGCCAAACTGGACTGGATGGTCAATGTCAATCTCTTTGACAATGAAACCGGTTCCTTCTGGAAGGGGCCGGGGGTAAATCCCGGCAGCGTTAAGACCGAAGTCTTTTTCCTGCCGGCGGCCGCCTCTGTTGAAAAGGAAGGCAGCATCACCAACAGCGGTCGCTGGAGTCAGTGGCGCTATCAGGGCCCCAAACCGCTGGGTAACAGCCTGCCGGATGGCCAGATGATCATGGAACTGGGCAACCGGATCAAGGCCGAATACCAAAAAGGCGGCACCTTTCCGGAACCCATCGCCAACCTCAAATGGGACTATCTGACCAAAGGTGAATATGACCCCCATAAGGTGGCCAAGGAAATCAACGGCTATTTTCAGAAGGATGTCACCGTAAAAGGCAAAAACTTCAAAAAGGGCACCCTGGTACCCAGTTTTGCTTACCTGCAGGCCGACGGCTCGACTTCCTCGGCCAACTGGCTGTATTGCAACAGTTATACCGAAAAAGGCAATATGGCGGCGCGGCGCAGCACCAAAGACGCACCGAACCGGATCGGGCTGTATCCGCAGTTTGCCTGGTGCTGGCCGGTCAATCGACGCATCATTTACAACCGCGCCTCGGTGGATCTGAAGGGCAAACCCTGGGATCTCAAAGACTGGGTCATCAAGTTCGACGGGGACATCAAGGACGGCAAATACGTCAGCAAGCGCTGGCAGGGAGACGTGCCCGACGGCGGCTGGTATCCGATGCAGAACCCCGACGGATCCATGCGCAAGGATACTAAATATGCCTTTATCATGCGCAAACATGGTTTCGGCCAGATTTTCGGACCGGGCCGGGCCGACGGTCCCTTCCCGGAACACTATGAACCGCTGGAATGTCCGATTGAAAAAAACCTGATGAATGCGCAGCGCATCAATCCCACCGCCCCGGTTTACGGCACCAAGGCCGATGAGTGGGCCAGCTGTGATCCGCGCTATCCCTACGTGGCCACCACCTACCGCGTGGGGGAACACTGGCAGACCGGCGTGATGACCCGCTGGCAGCCGTGGCTGCTGGAGATGCAGCCCCAGGTCTTTGTGGAAATGAGCGAACAGCTGGCACAGCTCAAAGAGATCAAAAACGGGGAACGCGTCATGGTATCATCACCGCGGGGCGCACTCCAGGCCACCGCCGTGGTTACCAAGCGGTTTCAACCCTTTAAAATCGGTGGGGCCGTGGTTCATCAGGTGGGTCTGCCCTGGCATTTCGGATGGGTCAAGCCGGTCAGCGGCAAGGAGGACAGTGCCAACCTGCTCACTCCGAGCGTCGGAGATCCCAATACCCGGATTCCTGAAACCAAAGCCTTTATGGTCAACGTAGCCAAAATATAAAAGGAGGTGATCGCAATGAGTAAATCCTTTTTAGTTGATACGACACTGTGCACGGCCTGCCGAGGGTGCCAGGTGGCCTGCAAGCAATGGCATGATCTGCCGGCCGAAGAAACCGTCAATCGAGGATCATACCAAAATCCCGCCGATCTCTCCTTTGACACCTATAAACTGGTGCGCATGAACGAAGAGGTCATCGACGGTAAATTGAGATGGCTGTTCTTTCCGGATCAGTGCCGGCATTGCCTGGAACCACCCTGTGAGGACACCGCAGAAGATCCATCGGCAATTTTCACAAACGCGTCAACGGGGGCGGTAATTTATACCGCCAATACCCGTAAACTGGATGCCGGTGAAATCCGCCAATCCTGCCCCTATGACATACCGCGCCAAGCCAAAGACGGCACTATTGCCAAATGCGACATGTGCAGTGACCGGGTCGAAAACGGACTGGAGCCGGCCTGTGTCAAGGTGTGTCCCACCGGTGCAATGAATTTCGGAGATCGAGAGGACATCATGAAACTGGCCCAAAAACACCTGGCCGCGGCACAGAAAAAATACCCCAACGCCACGCTCATAGATCCGGATGATGTCCGAACCATATACCTGGTTGGGTTTGACCCTAACCTTTACCATGAATATTCGGTGGCGTCTGCAACTGAATATGGCATCTCCCGGCAGGCCGCTTTACGTAAAATGTTGCGTCCGTTTACCGGCCTGGTATCACAGCTGGGATAATAGCAACCGCAAGTGGAGATCCACCCCGGAGGGGAGAAGGCTAGTGCCTTCTCCCCTTTCTTATATGCCCAGCATGTGGTATAACGCGTAACCAAGATTAGTTGAATAGTTGATAAGTTAAATAGTTGATTAAGTTAAAGGATTTCAGCCTATTTGACTAACCGACCCCTGCAATCAACTCAATCAACTTAATCAACTATATATACCCGCAAGTCGAAAAGGGGATTCTTATGACATCCTATTTAGCCCTTACATCCGAGCAGGTGAAAAAGGCGGTTGCAACCGTAAAAAAAAGCAACCCGGTTTACGCCGACTTGCTTGATTTTTACGGCCGGATCTTTGATGCCCAGGAGGACAGCAAAGGTCGTATCCAAATCGAACCGCTTCAAATCTCCGAAGCGATGCTGTCTGTCAAGGCACGCGAACAACTACCACTGATCGGTATTGAAGAGTTTGTCTACGACGATATTGAATCCGGCAATCTTTTTATCACCATTTGTAATCTTGCAAAAGAAGCAAATCCAAAGCTGGCGGCCTCGGCCAAGGTCATATTAAAAGCTGTTGATGCAGCAATTAAGCCTAACGCGCTTTTTTCGGGTCTTATTGATGGCAATGAGGCTTTATTTGAAAATATTGCCGACGAATTTGAAATCGAGAAACAGGTCCTGGGCTTTATCACATATAGCAGCTTAAAGCCTTCCCTTGCCGTGTGTGCCGATCAGCTTTCATCGTATTTAAACAAGGATGAACCGTGGCTGAAGGGCTATTGCCCCATTTGCGGAAGTTCTCCAATACTTTCGATATTTGAAGACGACGGTGAACGATCATTGATCTGTGGTTTTTGCTGGCACCCATGGCCGGTTAAAAGGGTATTTTGCCCGTTTTGCGAAAACCGGGACGGCAAAACCCTGAATTATTTTTACAGTGACGAAGAAAAGGATGCCAGAGTAGATTTGTGTGACCGGTGCAAAAAATATATTAAAACCCTCGACACCAGAAAAGTAGACAGACTGATTTATCCGCCGCTGGAACAAATATCAACCCTGCACCTTGACATTAAAGCACAAGAGATGGGATTCGAACCCGGAATTAAGCTTTTGATGCAGGTATAGAAATTGTCCGTTCCGGGTTCAGTGGTTCAGGGTTCAGGGTTAACGTTAATTCTGAACATGCTCGTTATTTGTGATTTGTGATTTGTTTTTTCCGGTTTATCCGGGTTAGGATGTGGGAGCGGCTTTCCCTCCGGGGCGTAAGTCCTCCGGGCTGGAGGCAGCCGCGATGACCTTTGCAGGAGACTGGATCGTGGCTAAAAGCCACTCCCACCATGATGACCCTGAATAGAATGCTTTTAATTCAAAGCTTGGACAAAAATTATATATCTTTGAAATGTTACATTTGAAAAACCGCTCAATTTGTTTTTTACTGCTGATTTTTTTCACCGCTAGTGTCTTCCCGCAATACGCAGTCGCGTCGGATTTGAATGCGCCGGAGGGTGAGGTTGTCGAGGTTCGGACCGCCTGGTCTGTGGATCGTGCGCGTCCCGGCGATGCGATCATCCTGGCGATAGTCGCCGACATAAAAAAAGGCTTTCACCTCAATGCCGATGCGCAACAGGTTAAGTCGTTTGAAAAATTCAAACCCTATCCTACAAAAGTAACGGTTGCCGACGTCAGTGACGATATAACCATAGAATCTCCACGCTACCCGAAGGCTGTCCCGATCAAGGTAGAGTATGCCGCCGGGGATTTGATGTCCTTTGAAGGGCAAACCGTCATTTATCTGCCGATCAAGCTGGAAGAAACGATAAAGCCGGGAAGCCTGGGGATCAAGCTGGTGTTTGAATACCAGGCCTGCTCAGACACCTACTGCTTGTTCCCCGCAAAGATCAAATTTGAAGGATCCCTTGCAGTTGTTGAATCCGGGACCGGTGTGTCAAAAATAAATGAAGAATTGTTTGTCGGGTTCGATCAAGATTCGACGGCAACCACCTCCCGGGAAGTAAATTTCGACCTGTTCGGCTGGACCTTTGCGATAGACGTGTCATCGGGATTCGGAATGATCCTGTTGCTGATTACCGCCGGACTGGGCGGTATGCTCCTCAACTTGACCCCCTGCGTGCTGCCGCTGATTCCCATTAAAATCATCAGTCTGTCCCATGTGGCCCAAAACCGCAAACAGTGCTTCATGCTGGGGTTGGCGATGTTTGGGGGAGTTTTGGTCTTCTGGCTGGTCATCGGTGTTTTAATTGCTCTGGTCAGTGATTTTAGCGCCACCAACCAGCTTTTTCAATACCCGGCATTTACTATTCTGATAGGTGCTATTATCGGAAGTATGGCCACCGGCATGTTCGGTCTCTTTAGCGTGCGTTTGCCTAATTTTATCTATATGTTAAACCCGGAGCAGGACACGCTTCACGGTTCTTTCGGTTTGGGAATACTTGCGGCGATTCTGTCAACCCCCTGCACAGCACCGTTTATGGGTGCAGCCGCTGCCTGGGCGTCAACCCAGGCACCGGCGACAACCTTGGCGGCCTTTGCCGCCATCGGAATCGGGATGGCCCTCCCCTATCTGGTGCTCTCCGCCTCACCGGCCTGGGTTGAAAAAATGCCCAAAACCGGGCCGGCCAGTGAGTTGATCAAGCAGGTCATGGGATTGTTCATGCTGGCCGCAGCAGTATATTTTATCGGGATTGGTGTGGCCGCGCTGTTTTCCAAACCGCCGAATCCGCCAACCAAACTCTACTGGTGGCCGGTGATGTTTTTCTGCATCGCTGCCGGCGGCTGGCTGGCCTATCGAACTCTTCAGATCACTGCCAGAGTTAAGCTGAAAGCTTTTTATGCCGGCATCGGTGTAATTATAATGGCCCTGTCGGCCTGGGGAGCCGTTCAACTGACCGACCCGGGTCCTGTTGACTGGGTGTACTACACCCCGCAGCGCTTTTCAGAAGCATCTGACGACAAAAAAATTGTCGTTATGGTCTTTACCGCTGAATGGTGTCTAAACTGCAAGGCGCTGGAGCAAGGGGTATTTAAAGATTCAAAGATTGTCACGCTTTTCGCAACAGAAGACATTGTGCCGATGAAGGTAGATATTACCGGTAATAACCCGGCCGGAAAGGCCAAGCTCAAAGAGGTTGGAACTCTGACAATCCCGCTGTTGGTAATTTATTCTCCCGCTGGAAAACAGGTTTTTAAAAGTGATTTTTACACCGCCGACCAGGTATACAACGCCGTCACCAAAGCACTGGAAGGCGGTGTATCACCGCCTTCCTGAAATTAACTCACATGCTTGTGCGTTTAACTACATCATCGCGAAAGGCTGGTATTGATGCTCGATACTCGATACTGGATGCTCGATATCACCTTGAAACTCCGACTGGCTCATTCCTAAAATATCGCGTAAAGATTATCCAATCCATGCAAAATTGAAATGGATTCTATCCTTTTTTAAAATCCGCAATTCGAAATCCCAAATCTGAAATCCAACATCATTCCTTGTGTTCATACACATG
>JAIVWA010000180.1:0-8126 GCA_049190255.1 Gammaproteobacteria bacterium
TTGGACGTTCAATGTTCGATGTTCATTTTTTAGTTAACCCGTCATATGAAACTAGCCAAGGACAAAGTTTCTTTTAAGATTAGACTGGCCGCTTTGGCGGCCAGCGGCTGGGCTGAAACCTGACACCTGCCTGCCCGCCGAAGCCCGGAGGGCGTAGGAGGGACACCTGACACCTCAAGCCGTATCTTACAACATGTTATCAGATAAAGGCCACTAAGGACCTAAAAAACGTTATCACTATGAAACACCCACACGCTAAACCAGCTGATCACACGTCTCATTCCGATAAAAAAGAAGGTCAATCATCCCTGCGCCTTGTGGCCTGGGAAACCACACGCAATTGCAATCTGGCCTGCATTCATTGCCGGGCTTCAGCCACCACCGGCCCTCACAGCGGGGAGCTGGATACTTCCGAAGCCTTTCGGCTGCTGGATCAGATTGCAGAGGTCGCCAAACCCATCATCATATTGACGGGCGGCGAGCCGTTGCTGCGTGATGATATATTTGAGATTGCCGCTTATGGTACCGCCAAAGGCCTGAGAATGGTGATGGCGCCCAACGGAACTCTGGTCACTGAACCGATTGCGAAAAAATTGATAGATGTTGGTATCAAACGAATCAGCATCAGCCTGGATGGTGCCACCCGGGAAAGCCATGACCGTTTCAGAAAGGTCGACGGGGCCTATGAAGGGGCCTTGAAGGCCATGAAAATCGCCCGCAAAGTCGGGCTGGACTTTCAGGTAAACACGACGATCACCAAAACAAACCTCGACCAGATCCCCAAAATCCAGGAACTGGCAGTTGAACAGGGAGCAGTGGCCCATCACATTTTTTTGCTGGTTCCCACCGGCCGCGGGAAATATATCGTTGACCAAGAAATAAATGCCGCTGAATATGAGGAAACCTTAAACTGGTTTTATGACCAGAGGGACAAAACACCTTTGGAGTTGAAGGCCACCTGTGCGCCGCACTACTACCGCATTCTCAGACAAAGAGCCGGAAAAGAGGGAAAGTCGGTATCCTTTAAAACCCACGGATTGGATGCGGTCACACGGGGTTGTCTGGGCGGCATTGGATTTTGCTTCGTCTCCCATAGAGGAGATGTTCAGCCTTGTGGATTTCTGGCCGCTGACTGTGGAAATGTGCGGCGACAATCCTTTGCTGATATCTGGAACCACTCCGAAGTATTAACGAATTTACGCGATTATGATAAGCTTAAAGGGAAGTGCAATCCCTGCGAGTTTAAACGCGTGTGCGGCGGTTGTCGCGCGCGGGCCTACGAGGCCACGGGAGATTACCTCACCGAAGAACCCCTTTGCAGCTACCAGCCCCGCAAGGCGAACAAATGACGAATGAAGATTGATCCGCCTGAGGCGGAACTATTTAAGGATTTCAATCGATTTTATCTTCGTTCTATTCACCGCTTGACTTTTGATGCCAACAGATAGATAATTTTCAATAATAGTGGATTTCAAGTTATAGTGCTCGTCAGCTGTCGATTCGAAGCGTCCCACCCTTTAATCATTTTGGAGATAATTGTTTAAATTGATCCGCCGGAGGCGGACCTTAAATATTCAATATTTCCGCCGCAGGCGGATCATTCGTCAATCGTCATTTAAGAGGGGAAGTGTTATGAAAATCCAAGCATTGATGGTATCCGACCCCATTACCATAACCTCGAATGCATCCATCAGTGAGGCGATTGAACTGATGAAGATCAATTCGATTCGCCACCTTCCGGTGGTTTCGGAAAAAAATCTGCTCGAAGGGTTCTTAACGCTGTCGGATTTAAAACAAGGGCTGATCCCCTCGATGCTGGGAGATTTGAATTTACAGGATTTGATGATAAAGGAGCCCATCACCGTAAATCCGGATGACGACGTGGAAATTGCCGCCCAACTCATTTATAAGCACAAGATCGGAGGCATGCCGGTGGTTGACAACGGCCGGCTGGTGGGAATTATTACCGCCACGGATATTCTAAGAACATTTATCGACATGATGGGGATCCTCTCATCCACTTCCCGTATCGATGTAGTGCTCGGTAATCAACCGGGGAGTCTCAAAAAGGCGCTACAGATAATAAACGATAAAGGCGCAGATATTATCAATGTCGGTATGACAGCCGAACAAACCGGCCAACGCGTTTATTATTTCAGGCTGGCGGCCTGCAAAACGGCTAAGATCAAGAAGGCTTTGGAAAAGCGGGGTTATGAAGTGCTGGCGGCACTTGACTAGAATGTACGCTTAGATCAATCCGAGTTTTGTATATTATATGTGGGCCATGACCCTAATCTAGAAATACTTTCGCTTCCCGCCATTTGCGTCCGATTTCCTTTACGACGACAGGCTTGGTGTCCACGCACTCGATCAAACTCAAAGTTACCTGCCCCACTTCGGTCACAGAACAGCTTGCCATCCAACAACGGCCATTGAAAATAATGAACCGATCATTCAGCTTAAAATGATGCCGGACTTCAATATCCCGGCCTTGCCGGCGCAATTGTTTCAGCCGGCCATCGATGTTGGCCGCCATTTCCTGATGACTCTGGCCGATAAGCAGTCGAACAGGTGTTTTGACCATTTGAATACAATCGAAGGTTGCCCGGCCTACTTGGGTGTCAAAAATCGTCAGCGGTGTCTTGGCATGGCCCAGAAGTTTGGCAAGCTGATCCAGATCCTTCACAAAACGATTGGCGGATTTGGATTGTAGCGAGGGTCCCTGACTACCGGCGACGATATCCTTCAGCTGTTTAAGTTGGGGAAGCATGTGTTCGTCAAAGACGTTAACCTCCCAGGTGGTATTCAAGATCCGATCTTCACAGCGGCGCAAGAGTTTCGAAAGGATGTCCTCGAGAAATCTGCGGTGGTTTTCGCGGGATGTATCAGCCATTAAACCGGCGACAAGTTTCTGGTGATCGGGATTGGCGCCCAGATACTCGATTTCTAGGTTAAATCGACCGCAAAGCTCTTCAAGCTCATAATTTCCAAAATATTCCTTGATGGCGTCTGATAATATTTCAATGCTTTCGGTATCCATTTTTTTTCTTCTTTTTCAATTTGTTATAAAAATAAAGCAGCAAATAAATCCCGATCGACCAAAGGAAACTGTTGAGAAAAATGGGTATGTATATCCATCTTCCGGGAAACCAATGCCTTGAATACAACGATTGAGAGATGATCGGAAAATGTAATATCCGGGTGGCAACAACTAAACTTTTAAACGCCAATGACGGTTCCGCCTGTTCGGTGCTTACGGCGCTGCCCACCGACAAAGCGGCCGGCACGATCAATACACTCAAGGCAAAATGCATTAACGCAATTAATATTATTATAACAAATTTCTTCATAACTTAAAAGGTTTTATAAATATACCATATATTTTCAATAAGTTAAGGCTTAAAAGAATTCACCGCCAGCTGCTGCCCATTGGTCGACAGGCGAACCGCCCCATTGAGATCAGTGCGAAAAATGGCGGCCCCAAGGTCCTTATATCTTTTTAAAACCTCAGGATGGGGAAATTTGAATCGAGTGTTTCGGCCGCAAGACACAATGACCATCTCCGGGTTTACGCCATCTAAAAAAACCTTGCTGCTCGACGATCGGCTGCCATGATGGGGAGCGATCAATACCATACTCCTTAATTGGCCCCCGGCCAGGTTGACCAATTCCCTTTCCGCCGCAGCCATGATATCACCGCTAAAAAGAAAAGAGATTGCCCCGAAGGACACTTTTGCCACCAGCGAATTGTTGTTGAGATTGCGCCACTTATCGGATTTTTTTCGATCCATGAAATCCTGGGGCGGATACAAAAGATCCAGCTGAACACCACGGATCACATGTTTGCGCGTCATGCGGGCGTAGATCGGTGAAAAAATCTTGCGCCGGGCGCAAACCTCCATGAATTTTCTGTATCCCAGCGTATTGTGGGGTTCGTTATTGGTCCACACGGTTTTTACATTAAAATGTTCGGCAATGTAAATCAAACCGTTCAAATGATCACTGTTGGGGTGCGAGAGAATCAGCAGATCAACAGATCTTATTTTCTTGCTCCATAAAAACGGCGCAATGATGCTCGCGCCCACATCAAACGATGAGTTGTCGGCAAATCCGCCACCATCAATTAATATTGTATATCCACCGGGATATTCCAGCAAAGAAGCGCTCCCAGTGCCGACATCAATGACCGTAACCCTGAGATCCGGATGCCAGAAGCGCTGATACAACCAATAACAGGTATCGGCGGCCAGCACGAGAAAAACCAGGATCACCGCGGCTTTGGCCAATTGTCCGGGCAACAGTCCCCTGCCCGCAAACCCTTTGAAAAAATTATAAGGCCTTCCTAAGATCCCGGTTTCAGCGGAGGGCGAACCACTGAGCCGGCCGGTATCGTTGTTGGCTATCTCTGCGGCAGTGTCCGGCAGCCCTGCCGCCGCTGCCGGTTGAGCCCGCAGCAGCTTTAAAAGGGCCCAGCCCAAAATATAAAAGCAGACAATTTCCAATGTACTGGGGGTGAATGTTTTTACCGCAGCAAAAGGCAACTCGGCAAAAAATCGCACGATTTCCAGGGCGTAACCCAGTGTAACGGCACAGGCCTTAATACACCAGGCCCCTGCAAGAGGGCTCAGCGGCGACACAAATAACGCCACCAGCCCCAGGGGAATAGCGACAAATCCGACCAGCGGAACCACCAGGAAATTGGCGGCCAGGCCTACCAGTGATATCTGATTAAAATAGTATGCCACCAGCGGTAAGCTGCCGCAGATGGCAAAAAAGGAGACCAGAAAAAAAGAAACCAGTCGGGTTAACAGGCGCCTGGCCCAGTTGTCTTTGCTCAACACTGCTTGCCGGGACCCACGGTTAGGCCGGCATGAGAATCCATAAATAATCGCAAAAACGGTGATAAAGGATAGTTGAAAAGAAATCGAAAAAAGCGACGGCGGGTCAACAATTAGAATTACCAGGGCTGCCAGGGCCAGGGTATTCAAAGAATCCTGTTCTTTGGCGAATAAGAAGGTCATTAGAAATATCGAGACCATTATTACGGCACGCTGGGTAGACGGCGATAACCCGGCCACCACCCCATAAGCAATCACCGGCAGCAGAGACAATAACGCGGCTGCTTTGCGTGTCCAGGCCCGCCACAAAAGCGGTTTTATCCAGGTCATCAGCCAATGGGCCAGGGCGAAGGCCACTGTTGCCACTATCCCGATGTGAAGCCCCGAAATGGCAAGCAGGTGCCCGACCCCGGCCCGATTAAAATCCTGCCTGGTTTCATTGGATATCCGGGTTCGGTCACCAATAATAAGGGCTTTTAGGATGCCCTGGACTTCAGGGTACCCTGATTTTTCAACCAGACGGGCAAAAGTGCCGCGGATATCATTTAGCATTCCAGAAAGGACTGCCGGCGCATATTTGTCGATGACGGTGATTCTGTCTCCTTTAACGTAGGCCGTGGCATGGATGCCTTTGAAAGCCATATGGCGCTTGTAATCGAATCTGCCGGGGTTATTAAAATTGACAATGGATCGCATTCGGCTTTTAAACCGGATTTGGTCTCCGATACCGATATTCGGCAAATTACCCGCAGCGGTTACGCGCAGCAAACCGGTAACCCCATGGGTTTCATGATCTCCTTCCAGGAAGGCAACCTGCAAATCAAATCGGGTGCGGTTTTTAATCTGCCACGGCGGGGTATCAATTTGCCCGACGATGGTCCAGCGGTGGGTGTTTGAATAATGAATAATATGATTGGAGGGAATTCGGGGATCTAACCACGGTTGGATGGCCAGATAGCCCAGGAAGAAAAACAGCCATATCGGGATTAAACGCCCGGCTTGGCGGCGCAAAAGAAGCAGCAGATTTAGACCGGCACAAACAACCGCCAGCACCCCGATCCCAATGGCATATCCCGGTATTTGGCTCCCCAGCAGAAGGCCGCCCATCAATGCAATCAACAAAGGAATTGCCGGTCTAAAATAGATACGGTCGTTCATGGCAGACATGGGCCCCGGCCAACTAAAAACAAACAGGGAAATTTATTCAATATCAAAAACCTGGTCCTTTGGGTCAGGTCAGAGTTGATCGGCTCTGCCTGTAACAGTTTCAAGGAGTGATGGAGTATGTTGAGTAGAGCAGAGTCATGGAGAGCCCCCTTCCAGGGGGCAAACCAAAGCCAGGTCCTTTGGGCCTGGATTCTTTACGGTCCCCCTATCTAACCTAAAGGAACTTTTTAAAATGCAGCCAGCAATTCAGTAGTTTTCCTCGATCTTTCCAGATTTTAATTGACAAATAGCTAATTAAAACTTAGTCTAAGACTAAACTATATCAAACCTAAAGAGGGCGTTTTTTGACTCGATCGGCACTGATCTTTAAAATTGCTTAACTCAAGGGAGAAAACTATGGAAGTAGGCATCCATGAAGCAAAAACCAAGCTGTCCAAACTTATTCCGGTCGTGCTGTCCGGTGAAGAGGTCATTATCACCAAATTCGGATATCCTTTGGTTAAACTGGTCCCTGTTCAGGAGCTAAGTGGAAAGAGACAGCTTGGTCTATATGAGGGAAAAATCAAATTCAATGATGATATCTTAAAGCCACTGCCTGATGAAATCATAGAGAATTTCTGGCGTAAAGATGATGATAATGCGATATCTCCTTGATACCCATACCTTTCTTTGGATGGCGGCCAATCCTGCCAACTTATCGCCAACGGTCAGAAAAATTACCCGAGAAAAAGACAACGTACTTTATCTGAGTGCTGCAAGCGGCTGGGAAATCGCTCTGCTCCAACAGCTTAATCGGGTTGAACTTCCCGATAAGCCGCAGCGATTTATACCTGAAGCCATGCAACGCCTCAGCGTACGCCCGCTTCCCATTGGTTTTACCACGGCAATATCTGCGGCGATGCTGCCTTTGATTCATCGAGACCCCTTTGATCGCATCATCGTTGCAGAAGCAATGAAGGAAAAGATGACGGTCCTGACCAAAGATAAAAAAATAGCTAAATACCAAGTTCAATCGTTGTGGTGAACAAATTGACCTGACCTAAACATTAGCATATTCGGAAAATGAATTCACCAGCTAACAAACCGAAAGTCATCGTCATCTGCGGCCCCACCGGTGTCGGCAAAACCGCTGTCGGCATCCAACTGGCCGAAAAATTGGACGGTGAAATCATCAGCGCGGATTCCATGCAGATCTATCGTTACATGGATATCGGAACCGCCAAGCCGACCGCCGATGAGCAGTCACGAATTCCCCATCACATGATTGATATTGTTGACCCGGATGAGAACTTTGATGCCGTGCGGTTTGCAGAAATGGCCCGGGATAAGGTGATGCAATTACATCAAAGGGGGGTCATGCCTTTGGTCGTGGGGGGCACGGGTCTATATATCAAAGCCCTTCTTCAGGGACTCTTTCAATCCAATCCCGTTGACCCGAAGACCAGAGAGCGTCTAATGAAAGAGGCGGCTGAAAACGGCAGCGGCATTCTTTATGATCGCCTTAAGCGGGTTGATCCGGATACCGCCGATCGATTACATCCCAACGATTCTTACCGTATCATAAGAGCCCTGGAAACCATCGAATCCACCGGACGATCGATTTCAGAGCACCAGCAAGAGCATGGATTTTCTGATGAGCCGTTTAATGCACTGAAAATTTGTCTGCAGATTGATCGCCAAAAGCTTTATGACAGAATAGATCAACGCGTCGACCTTATGATCGAGGCCGGATTTGTTGATGAGGTCAAAAAGCTGTTAGGCATGGGCTATTCTGCTGATCTAAAATCCATGCAGTCCATCGGCTATCGTCATATCGTCGCTTTGATCGAGGGGCGATTGTCCCGGGATGAGTGTGTTCGAACCTTAAAACGGGATACCCGGCGATTTGCCAAACGCCAGTTTACCTGGTTCGGTGCGGATCAGCAGATTCAGTGGTATCAACCGGATCAGTTGAATGAAATGGTCAGGTTGGTGGAAGGGTTTTTGGATGATCAATAATTAAGATGTTTTTGTTTTTACTTGATTCACTCTCAAAAAGGGGCTTCTTATCCTTTTGTAAATGATATTATCTTGACTTGATAGTATCAAATGATATTATCAATGCCATGAAATATGATATCA
>JAIVWA010000181.1:0-8067 GCA_049190255.1 Gammaproteobacteria bacterium
CAAATGCAAATCAGCGCTGAATACAGAGGAACTGTTTGCCCCCCAGCCTATCATGGTGACCGAAACAAATTTTGATGATAAAGTGTTAAAGTCTCCCCTTCCGGTACTTTTATTTGCCTGGGCTCCCTGGTGACCGAGCTGCGGTGCCGTGGCACCGATTATCGACCAGTTTGGGGTCGAATCCAAAGGCAAAGTAAGGGTCGGCAAATTGAATATCGATGCCAACCAGAATCTGGCTGCAAAATTTAATATACTCAGCGTTCCTTTCCTGTTTATTTTTGACAATGGAAATCTGAAAGAGAGCATGCCGGGCGGCATGCAGAAGCATGATCTGATGATGAAGATGGCACCATACATATAAGAAAAATGCCTAAAATGCACTAAAGTGCCTAAAATGCCTAAAGTGGAAACGGAAATCAAAGTTTAACCGCGATAATGGAACCGCAAGAAAAATGTGAAGTGCTTGCCGATGAGAGTAAACAAATCCGAAATTCGAATATCGAAATTCGAAACAATTTCTAAATTTTAAATTCAAATGATCCAAACAGTTTTGAATTTTTGTCATTTTTACATTGGGATTTGTTTCGGATTTCGGAATTCGTGCTTAGAATTTACTGCTATCTTTTACAGAGCGAATATTCAGCATGAAATCCGAAACAAAGTGTGAAATACTCGCAAAGAAAATAATCGAGATCCTCAGCAAGGGCATCGATCTAAGCGACGACGTTGTTCACTACATTGACTCCACCTTTTCTAATCCCACCATTGAAGAACTTCAAACCATCCTGGCCGATGATTCCAACTGCGAGAAAGACTCCCTGATGGAGCTGCTCTTTTTCCCCGATGAATCCATGCAGATTCAGTTGGAGGAATCGCTCGAACGATACAGGCCTCAGATTGGAGATGAAAATGAGATACTTGGTTACCTTGGCCGGTATCCGCTGCAAGTCATCTTCCATTTTGAAGATAATCGGGGAGCGTTAAAACTGCAGATTCCCGAAGACGTGATCCCTCTGTTGCTAACAAGGCTTAAGCTCTCTAAACATCTAGATGCGAAACTGATTGAAAGCATCCTTAATTATGGTGACACGAAAAACATCAACGGCTTTAAGGTTAAGATACGAAATTCGCGGTTTTCTCCCTCAGACTCAAAAACAGGGTTTCTGTGTAGTTTTTTTGACAAAATCGGCTCCCGGAGCAACGATATCTTTGAATGTCTGGAATTTGTACTGGACTTTTTAGATGAAATCGAAAAAGAAGGGGACATCTACCGGGCCCTGATGGCCAAAAAGAAATTTTATTTCATCAGCTTGCAGAAAGCCAAAAAAATGGATGCCCGGCTTGAGAAATACAACGTTGAGACCCTGATGGCTCAGGGGGAAAGGGTTGTGCTGATCGACCAGGCCGATGCCCGTAAGAAAATGCGGATCATCGATCGCATCAGCCGAGCGGTGTTTGACAAAACCGAGTATTTTGAGCAGCCTATCAGCGATGAAAGGCGAATGGAGGTTGGTTTAGCGGAAGATGTTAAATCTATTGCAAAAAAATTTTCATAACAGCCTATTTGCAGATGACCTACCCCGCAATATAGCCTTTCGTTGATATTGTAAATGAATATCTATTGACAGGACAGACAAATGTGGTTACAATGACCACAACTGTCAACGGTTACAAGGGAGGTGTTTGATGCAATCTGCGAGTGTCGGTATTCGGGATGCGAAAATGCACCTGAGCAAATACATCAAAATGGTGCAACAGGGTACCGAAGTCATTATTACGGATCGCGGGCGGCCGGTAGGCAAAATTATTCCCATCCAGGCCAGAGACCTGCCCTTGGAAGAACGAATCAAGCGCATGGAAGACCAGGGTCTGATTGATCCAATTGCCGGAAAAAGCCTCAAGAAAATTCCACCGCCGATTCCGGTGCCCGAGAGTATTGCTCAAAAATTGCTCCAGGAGGACAGGGATAATGGCTAAAAGTGTGCAGGTAATCTACTGGGATTCTTCAGCGGTACTATCTGCACTCTTTACAGACAGCAATAGCCGGGTCGCCCAAAAATGGTCAGGCACCAAAGGGGTTCATTTTATATCAACCTTGACATTTGCTGAGGTTTTTGCCGTAATTCACCGGATGCAACGCGAGCGCTTACTTTCAGACTCCCTGTCCCAGGCCGCCTTCGAAGTATTGGACAATGGCCCCTGGCGGCGAATTTCAACGTGGCCGGAATGGAAAATTACCCGATCTCTGTCAGCTAAATTTCCATTGCGCGGCGCAGATCTGTGGCATTTAGCCACTGCCAAAAGTATGCACGCAGAATTCCCAGAATTGTATTTACTTAGTTTCGATAAACGCTTAATAAAGGCAGCCGAAAGTGAAGGCTTATGCAACCCAGCGAAATAAACTCACCAGGAGGATCGATAACGAAAAGATGAAGGTAAAAACCATCAAAATTCTATTCTGGGCCCTTATTTGGTCGGCCCTCCAGATGCCGCTATTGATGTCGCCGGAACTCCGGTTGACCGCCCTGGCTGCCGAATCCGACCTCACTCTGGCGCAAATCCTTGACCGGATGGAAAAACATTATACCGGCAACAATTTTAAGGCGGAATTTATTCAGGAGTCCACCGTCAAGGCGATGGAAATTACTGATTTTGCTTCCGGGAAAATATTCGTGCGCTATCCGGGCAAGATGAGATGGGAGTACGAAAAACCGGAAAAGCAGGTCATTATCACAGACGGTTTTAAACTGTGGATCTACAGACCCGCAGACAACCAGCTGATAACCGGAAGCGCGCCGACTTTTTTCAGTGATGGCAAGGGGGCCAGTTTTCTGTCGGATATAACGCTTGTTCGTAAAAAATTTAACATCTCCCTGGGAGAATCGAAGGATGATTTTTTTTATGAGCTTAAGCTAAAACCGCTGGAAAAAACCCTGGATGTAACCGATATCCGTCTATCCGTTACTAAAAACACATTTACCGTTATCCGGGTGGTTACCTATAACTCCTACGGTGATGAAAATCGCATCGAGCTGCTCAATCACCGGTTCAAGGTAAATTTGGAAGACTCGCTATTCAGCTTTGATCCACCGCCGGGAACAGATGTATTGCAGCTGGATGAGTAAAAACAGAAGACAGAGGACAGAAGTCAGACGACAGATGATTTCGGAGTGATCTGAAGTTCACCGCGTAACCCGCAACTCGCAACCCGTAACGTAGACCGCCGACCAGCTACCAGAGGCCAGGCGCCAGTGACCGGCACCCATCACATATTGTTGATGGTTTCCTCCGGTATATCCGCATTGGTGTAAACCTTTTGCACATCGTCGCAATCTTCCAGCATTTCCATCAACCGCACCATCTGCTCGGCTTCTTTGCCGTTAAGATTGGTGGGGTTTTGGGGCAGCATGGTAACTTCGGCATCAATATAAGGAATCGATGCCTTGTCGATGGCTTCTTTGATGGCTTCAAAATCTCCCGGGGCCGAGATGACTTCGTAATTGCCGTTGTCTTCTCTGATATCCTCCGCCCCGGCCTCCAGCGCGGTCTCCATCAGCGTGTCTTCGTCTACGGCACTTCTTTCAACCGCAATATAGCCCTTCTTGTCAAACATCCAGGCCACGCAACCGTTTTCACCCAGGTTGCCGCCGTTTTTGCCGAAGATGCTGCGAATATCGGCTACGGTCCGGTTCTTATTGTCGGTAAGAGATTCCACCAGCACGGCCGCACCGCCGGGACCGTACCCTTCGTATATGATTTCTTCATAACTTACGCCTTCAAGCTCACCGGTCCCCTTTTTGATGGCACGCTCGATGTTGTCTTTGGGCATATTGTCACTTTTGGCCGCTTGAACCGCCGATCGCAACCTGGGATTCATGTCGAGATCTCCCCCTCCCATGCGGGCGGCCACCGTAATTTCTTTAATCAGCTTGGTGAAAATCTTGCCCCTTTTGGCATCGGTGGCGGCCTTTTTATGTTTGATGCTCGACCATTTGCTGTGTCCTGACATAGAAACCTCCAAACCCGGACTAACCGGTGATTAAAGTACTTTTTTCACTTTTAACTTTGAACTTGTCCGGAAAATTCGATATTCGAATTTAAATATATTTATTAAAATTGTTATGTTAGTTAATCTTACTTGAATCCCAACCCAATTATATATATCTCTTTACTGGCCTTGCGGCTGCTCCGGGGTTTGAAAATCTTCTGTGACTTGAAGCCGGTCCGGACAGAATCTAAAAATTGATTAAAATCCGGGCCCTGGAAAATTTTGCAGACAAAAGAACCACCTGGCAGTAAAACACTTTGGGCAATCGCCAGGGCAGCCTCACAAAGACCGGCGGAGCGAGCGGCATCAACAGCTTTGTGCCCGGTAGTGGCCGGCGCCATATCGCTTAACACCACGTTAAAATCATTACCCAGAGATTCAGTCTTTATTTCGAACACATCGCCGGTAATGACTTCAAGGTTGGGGGCGACCTGGATCTTAACAGGCTTAAGGTCAATGCCGATCACCCGGCCCTTATCTCCGGTCAGTTTGGCGGCATAGAGCAGCCAGGATCCCGGAGAACAGCCCAGATCAAGGATTTTGTCTCCCTTTCTGATCAAGCTGTGTTTTTGCTGAATCTCTTCAAGCTTGTAAACCGATCTTGCCGGGTATCGATCCTTTTTCGCCTGCCGCGAATAATGATCCTGCCACGGGTTCCGCCTGGTAGTACCACGTTTCATACTATTGACACCCCTATCAAGTCAAGCCGGTTAACCCCAACAACATCTTTCGCAGGCTTCTAAATTCTACATACTAAATTCCACAATCTCCGTCCTCATAACTGAGTCCCATGTTTCCTTCGCACTTCCACATTCACAAGTCTTATATGAAACTTCATGAATTTAGACAGGATTTACAGGATTATCAGGATTTATTTTGGACTCGTATTTCTTTATCCTGTCCATCCTGTTGATCCTGTCAGAAAATGGACTGTCTATGCCGTTAAGTTTTTTATTTGATTAGACTGGCCGTTTTTCAGGCCGGCGGCTGGGCTGACACCTCAAGCCGTATCTTACAACATGTTGTCAGATAAAGGCCACTAAGGGTCTATTAAATATCTCTTGAAATTCACAATTTAGCAGGAGAGGCCATTCATTATGGAAACCTTGAGTTTGTCCATCAACGGGGAAAAAGTGGAATCCCTGATCGATCCCAAAACGACTTTACAGGAGTTTTTGCATGACACCTTGAGGCTGACCGGCACCAAGGAAGGCTGCGGTTCAGGCCTGTGCGGTTGCTGCACCGTTATGGTGGACGGCCAAGCGGTGAAGTCCTGTCTCATTTTTGCACTGCAGGTCCGGGGCAAATCCGTCCAAACCATTGAAGGCCTGGCCCAGGAAGACACCCTGGACCCCGTTCAGAATGCGTTTGTCGAAAACGGCGCCATTCAATGCGGGTTTTGTTCGGCCGGAATGATCATGTCAAGCAAAGCGCTTTTGGACGAAAACCCGAGTCCATCGGAAAAAGAGGTTCGCCATGCCCTATCGGGAAACCTCTGCCGCTGTACCGGATATCATAAGATCGTCAAAGCCGTACTGAGTGTAGGCGAGAAATAAGGGAGACATGCCGCATGCAAGCAACGAAAGACTATAAGTACATCGGGAAGTCCGAATACAATGTTAACGCAACGGCCAAAGCGACGGGCCGGGCAATGTTTTGCTCAGATATGGAACTTTCCGGAATGCTTTATGGAAAAGTGAAACGAAGCCCGTATCCCCATGCCAGAATTATCTCCATCGATACCTCGGCGGCCGAACGCCTGCCCGGTGTAAAAGCCGTGATCGTGGGTGATGACAAGACCTGCCCATTCCGTTTTGGGGCCGGAATTGCGGACGAGCATGTCCTGGCGAGGGAAAAGGTATTATATGTCGGTGACCCGGTTGCGGCGGTGGCTGCCGAAAGTAAGGACATCGCCCAGGCAGCGGTGGATCTCATCGAGGTGGAATACGAAGAGCTTCCGGCGGTCTTTGATGGCGATGAGGCCTTCAAAAAAAATCCACCTGCAATCCTGCATGAAGACTTGAAAAGTTACAAGACGCTGCGGTCGGTCCCGCCCAAGTTTGATGAAAACCGGCCCAATGTTTTCAATTACTTCAGAATCAGGCGTAATCATGCTGAGGATGCTTTTAAGGAAGCTGACCTTGTTTTTGAGAACCGGTTTGAAACGGCCATGATCCATCATGTCCAGATGGAACCCCACTGTGGAATAGCCCAGATTGATGATACCGGAAGACTCGTGGTCTGGGGTACGAGTTCGAAGCCTTACGGCATGCATCGGGATATCGCGGAATCAAGAGGCCTGCAGTCATCCGCGGTGAGGGTAATCATTCCCGCCCACGTGGGCGGAAGTTTTGGGGGGCGGGAGCCAAAGGCGGAACAGGTCGCCGCCTCACTGGCCCTGGCCCAGAAGGGAAAGCCCCAGAGACCCGTTAAAGTGTGGTGGACCCGGGAAGAGCATCTGAGTACCACGACCACCCGGGCGCATTATATTGTGGACATCAAGACCGGTGTCAAAAAAGACGGTACCATACTGGCCAACAAGATGAGGCTGCTTCTGGTGGGCGGCGCTTATGCGGGAACCGGTTACCTGACAGCCCGCAACGCCGCATTCGGACCGGCTGCAAATTACCGCACCGAAAACTTTAGTCTGGATGCCTATGGCGTATATACCAACCAGCGTATGGCCGGTGCATTCCGGGGTTTCGGTAATGCCGAGGCCCTGTGGGGGATGGAATCGCAGATGGACATCATTGCCGAAGCATTGAACATGGATCCCCTGGAATTTAGATTAAAGAATTGCATCGATGAAGGCGATTTGAATGCCTTCCAAGAAGTAATGCACAGTGTCGGGGCCAAAGAGTGTCTGCAGGCTGCGGCCGAAGCCATTGAATGGGGGAAAAAAACCGAGGCCGCAGAACCTCACCTGAAAAGGGGCCAGGGAATCGCTCTGGGCAATAAGTACAGTATTGTACCGACAGCCTCGGCCGCGATTGTCAAAGTGCACCCGGACGGGTTGGTTGAATTGAGGACCAGCACCGTGGATTTGGGACAGGGATCGAGCACCATATTTTCCCAGATGATTGCAGAAGAATTCAAGGTCCCGGTGTCAAAAGTGCGGGTCTTGAATCCGGATACCGATATTACACCGTTTGACCTGGGCACGGCGTCGAGCCGCTCAACGTTTAATATGGGCAATGCGATTATTAAGGCTTGCGGGGATGCCAAGCGCCAGTTGTTTGAGCTCGCTGCCAAAGAGCTGGAAGCCGATGAAAGCGATTTGGAAACAGAGGATTCCCAAGTCTTTGTCAAAGGATCTCCGGAGAGGAGCATCCATATCAAAGATCTCTTCGTTCCTATGGTCATCGGCGGGTATACGTTAAAGGAAGGTGCGGAAATCCTGGGGAAGGCAACCTATTACCTGCCGGGCGTGATGCCGGATCCGGAAACCGGTGCTTCCGAAAGACCGGCCTCGTTCTATATGTTTGTGGCCCAGGCCGCCGAGGTTGAAGTGGACACCCAAACCGGTAAAATCAGGATCATTAAGATCGTCACCGCCAATGACTGCGGAAAGGCTATTAACCCGATGCAGGTTGAAGGACAACAGGAAGGCGGTGTTTTGAGCATGGGGATCGGAAGCGCCCTGCTGGAGGAAGTGATTACGGATAACGGGGTCATGCTCAACCCGCAATTTGCGGATTACAAAATTCCGACCACCCTGGACTGCCCTGATCTGGATAATTACAAATCCGCAATTATTGAGACCCCTCATCGAGAAGGGCCCTGGGGAGCTAAAGGCGTGGGCGAGGGCACAATGGTGGCGACGGCGCCGGCAATCGCCAATGCTATATATGATGCGATTGGAATTCGGTTTCACGAAATTCCCATCACGCCCGAGAAAGTCTTGAAGGCACTGAAGGAAAAGAAAGCCTAACCCGGATAAACCGGAACCAAACAGGTTGAAAAAATCAATTTGCTTCTGATTAACTACTTGGATTCTCCGACAAATGCCTAAAATGCCA
>JAIVWA010000182.1:0-8056 GCA_049190255.1 Gammaproteobacteria bacterium
TTCCGTCAGCACATGCAGGATCGTAATGCCGGCGCCATACATATTGGCCAGGCTGACCGCATAGGAAAAGGCGTGAACCGCGCTTTCCGACAGATCGGTTGCATACAGGATTTTTTTGATTTGGATGTTTGATAGTTTCATTTTTTCATCTCCCGAAATATAAATTGGGCAACCACAGGGCAATCCCGGGAAACAGCAGGACGATGGCTAAACCGACCACCATAACCAGCACAAAGGGGATGATCGAGCGGTAGATATCCGCCAGAGAAACCTCTTTGGGAGCCATGGCTTTCATCAGAAACAGGTTATAGCCGAAGGGAGGCGTCATGTAAGCAATCTGGCAGGTGATCGTATAGAGCACACCGTACCAGATCGGGTTGTAACCCAGACTGATGATGAGGGGGACATAAAGAGGCGCCACAATGATAAGCATGGCCGTATCGTCCAGAAACATGCCCATCATGATGTAGGACAACTGCATCATCACCAGGACCCCAAAGGGACTGAGACCCCACCTGTCGATAAATAGAGACTTGATGGCATGCACGGCGCCCAGACCGTCGAAAACGGCACCAAAGCAAAGGGCTGCCAGAATCACCCACATGAACATGCAGCTGACGCTCAGCGTATTCTTTAATGTCTCATCCAGAACCCGCCGGTTTAACCGGCCTTTGACGAGAGCCGCAAGGGTCGTTGCGGTTGCACCGGCTGCCGAACATTGAACGAGACTGGTGATCCCCATCAGGAAAAGTCCTGTCATGGCAAAAATAATGACCAGGGGAACGATCCCGGCCCTGAGCAATCGCAACTTCTGTCCCCAGGTTATTGTCGCCAGCTCTTCCTTTGATAATGTGGGGCCCAGGTGAGGCTGAAGTCTGCATCTGATATAGATGTAGGCCATAAACAAACCCGCCAACAGCAAGCCGGGGAAAACACCGGCCAGCCATAACTGGCCGACGGGTTGTCTGGCGATCATGCCGTAGAGGACCAGCACAACACTGGGCGGGACCATAATGCCCAGGGAACTGCCGGCCTGGATCACGCCGGTGACCATGACCTTGTCATAGTCGCGCTTAAGCATTTCCGGTAAAGCGAGACTGGCGCCAATGGCCATGCCGGCGACACTCAAGCCGTTCATAGCCGATACGGCAACCATCAGCCCCATGGTTCCGAGGGCTAATCCACCACTGATCGATCCCATCCAGACATGAAACATTCTGTAGAGGTCACTGGCTATTCCCGACTCGGAAAACATATACCCCATATAGATGAACAACGGCAGGGTCAGGAGCGGATACCAGTTTAGTAAGGCAAAGGCCGCGTTAAAGGGCATCTCTGCAGCACCTTTACCCCAAAGCAACAGAGCGAAAAGAGTGGCGACCCCACCGATGGCACCAAAGACACGCTGCCCGGTGAGCAGCATGAGCATCATCGAGGAGAATATCAGTATCGCGATCAGTTCATAACTCATGTTATAGCTTCTCCCCTCTCGCCTTGGCCAGGTCCTTGAAAAATGTCGCTATCGTCTGCAACAGCATCAGCAGGATGCCGGTCCCCATTATAATCTTGATGGGAGCCATATAGGGTGCCCACGCCGATCGATTTTTTTGCCCGTACATGACAGCGTATTCAGTGCTGGAATAGGCACCGTAGAGGAGAAACACCAGGTAGAAGATCAGAAAGAGACAGGTACAAGCGTCAACCCTAGCTTTTTTCTTGTCCGACCAGCGGCCATAGAGCAGATCCATTCTAACATGCCCTTTGAGCATCATGGAGAACCCACCGCCAAGCAGGTAATAAGCGGCCATGGTGAACTGTGCCGTCTCAACCGCCCATATGTTTGACACACCGAAGAGGTTTCTGGCTATGGGCTCGTACAGCAGAATCCCGATCATGGCGAAGACCAAATACATGGAAAACGTGCCGACCACCTTGTTGGTTGCTTCAACAGCGTGCACGAAGATTTTGACTGCTTTAGGCATCTTGGCCCCTTTCCTTTGCTACCTTTACCCATAATTGAATTGAGCGATTTTTTACCCGATCCGCGCCGATCTATTATGCTGAAGCGATTCGTGAATAAACCTCGATCCGCCGGAGGAGGATCTGTGGTTTTCGTGGACCCTTATGCATCAATATCGCGGCACATCTCTTGGTAATAAATCGCTCAATGAAGTTTAAATTCGGGGTTTTAGAGGTTTACCCCGTAGTTGCATAAACCATGCTGCAAAATGGCCTGATCCCACGCTTTGTCTGTGCCCGGGGCCTAAGCAAGTCGATCTGTTTCGCAACAACGGGGTAAACCTTCCCTGGCCGGTTCTACTTTGAGGCCAGGGAAGGCTACCACTATGCTATACTAAACGCTTGATGCCCCATTCATTAGTACCGGTAGGGAGGACCGGCGTCTTTCATGGTTTGGGCGTATTCCTTGAGTATTTTTACCACCTTGGCACTCCGGGCGCTCTTTTTGGCAGTCTCGTCCCAGAATTTAAGGGCGGCATCTTCCACAGCCTTCCACTCCTCTGCGGGTATGGTGGTGAGCTTCAGTTTGCCGCCCTTGGTGCGGTAGTGCGCTTCACCCCACCAGTACCAGTGTTGCCGGTAGTAGTGCGAACTGTCCATTTGAAGACGGAACAAGGTCTTCAGGTGCTCCGGCAGGGCGTTCCATGAATCGGAGTTGGCATAATACGAACCCGCCCAGGCACCGGATACGGGATTGGTCAGATAATATTTGGTGACATCCGCCCAACCGACCGTATAATCCTCGGTGATGCCGGACCAGGCAACACCGTCCAGTTCACCCGTTTGAATGGCCATCTCAATGTCCTCCCAGGGCAGGGCCATCGGGACTACGCCGAATTGTTGCATGAACCGGCCCCCGGTGGGAAAGCTGAACACTCTCAGCCCCTTGAGGTCTTTAAGGTGTCGGATCGGCTTGGTGGTAGCGAAATTGCATGGGTCCCAGGCCCCCACACTCAGCCAGGTGACGCCTTTGATTTCAGAGAAGGCTTCCTCCCAGATTTCGTTCAGCCCATACCAGTTCCACAGTACGGGAACATCCAGCGAGTAGCGTGACATAAAGGGGAAGTAGGCGCCAAATATGGACACGTCCACAGGCGCCGCTATGGAGTCATCATCACTCTGGACGGCGTCAATGGTTCCCTTCTGCATGGCTCTAAACAGCTCACCCGTGGGCACCAGCTGATCAGAATTGTACAATTCGATCACCATCTCGCCATTGGCTGCTTTGTTAAACGCATCGATTGCCGGTTTGCAGACATGCGCGGATAAGGCTGGGCCGGCATAGGTTTGCATTCTCCATTTGATGGTCGTTTTCTTGGCCGCATGCACGAAGGGCGCGCTTACCGTTGTGGCTGCCACTGCAGCAGCTCCCAGGCCTGCTTTTTTGAGAAAATCGCGTCTTTTCATTGTATCTAGCTCCTTTCATGGTGTTGGGGTTAACGTTTGTTCAAACCAAATTGACAGAATCCAAATGAGTCCATTGTGAAAACAGAAGATGTCAAAATAATAGTTCAGCGACAATATTTTAATGCGCCCCGGTGTCGTTGCCTACCGGCTATAAAGCCTATAAGCTGACTACCTGTCTATACAATTTCTGAGATAAAAAAATTTGCCCCTCATATGACGACAGAGCAAAGCTTAGTGTAACAGTTTCAATAGAGTCTGTATTTTTTACTAAAGATTTAAAATTTGTCAAGAAATTTATGGCAAATTTGGGTTAAGCTTATAATTTGTTCTATTTTAACTACAGCGTTGCATAAGGTGCTGTCAAGTTTTTTGTGGCAAGACCGGGTTTTGGATATACCGCTAAACTTATGTAAAGTAAGGACCGGCGGGCCTTTATATCAGACCATAATCGCTGTTGTACAATTGCTTGAGCTAAAAAAGGGATTGACTCAGTGCTCACACCCGTTATACTTTTCCCACTTAATCAAACGGCATTGGTCTCTGGCTAACACCTGTTCCGACGGTATTGCCTAAGCAACCTAACAAAGCAAAATTTAACCAGGATAAAGGAAATCAATATGGCCGATTCAACGCCCCTGTTGGATAAGGAGTTTACCCAAGACGTCTGTTGTGAACTACTGCCTGAATGGAAAGGTCTTGATATAACGATAACCCAGCTGAGCGGTGGAATCACCAACAAACTCTACCGGATTCAATCGCAAGCAGGGGATTACACCGTCCGAATTTACGGCGACCAGACCGAACTGTTTATTGACCGCAATTGCGAGGCCCACACGATAACTGAGATGGCCAAAATCGGCGTGGCGTCGCGGATGGTAAAATTCATGCCCGAGATAGGCGTCACCATCGTTGAATTTATCGGTGACTCCATTGTTCTTACCAATGATCACTTTGTGGACCAATCTTTTTACCCGAAAATAGTCGATCCGATTCGTAAAATTCATGGGAGCGGAATTCAATTGCCGAAAGTATTCAACCCCATGGTGGAAGTTAAGAAAATGTTCTCCATCCTCAACAATCTCAAGGTGCAATACCCCGAATTCGATATCGCCGATACGATTGAACGATTGAAAAAACTAACGGAGATTATAAATATCCCTGAATCTGAATATTCGGCCTGCCACAATGATCTGCTGGCGGACAATTTTATCCTCATCAATGAAGATGCACGACATAAATACGATTCACCCATGTACATCATCGATTGGGAGTATGCCGGAATGGCGCCCCGCTACTACGATATCGCCGATATGTTCCAGGAAATCCTGGTTCCCCGTGAGGCCGAAAAGGGCATTGTTGCGGAATACTGTCAAGATGATAATTTTGATCAGACCCTTTACTTTATCGATCTTTTCAAACCATTTCCGGATATTTACTGGTTTTTGTGGAGCCTGATTCAACTCAATATTTCAAAAATCGAATTCGACTATTACAATTACGGCAAGACCAAATATGAAAATGCCATAGAGAATCTGAAGTTTATCAAAAAGGAACACGGTGTTGCTGTTTAAATTGTGGACTTAGGCTGAACGCAATTGCGGCGGCATAATAAATACGCGCCGCAGCCCCTCCTGGAGTGAGATGGCTTCTTCCGGGCAAAATCGGGAGCAGACTCCGCATCCCAGGCAGGCGTTTTCATCCCGCTGGGCCAACCCCTCTTCATTCAGAACAATGGCATCTGTCGGGCACCACTCCACGCAGGTGCCGCAGCCGGTGCAGGCCGCTTCGTCGATCACGGAAAGATGGTAAGTGGAATTGATCAGCGGGAAGGTACCGCTGCGCCAAAGCTGAAAGGTATCGCAACAATCCTTGCAGCAGTTGCAGATGCTGGTCTCCGGGCTTGACTCCCTGGACCCCGGGTGAAAGGCCTTGTGGATCAATCCGGCCTTTTCCGCCTCTTTCATGATTTTCAGGGCTTCTTCCTTGGTGATTTTTTTGGCAAATCCCTGGGCCGCGGTGTGGCGGGCTGATTTGCCAAAGGTAAAACAGTTTAAGGTGGGCGCCGCGGTGCTGCAGGGGTCGCCCAGCAGACTTCGCCGCTGACGGCAAAAGCAATAGCCAACGGCAATGTCGTCAAACTTGTTGATGATGTCTTCGACGGTTTGACTGGGCAAAACGAATTCTTCGGGAACTTCCAGCGCCTTGTCAACCGGGATGATCTTAATCGGCGTGCCCTCTTCCGTGCTCCGGGTGGGTACGGTTCGATCCACGGCCGGAGACTTATCGAACAGCGGTAAAAGCGCATCGAAATTTTCCTGGATTTGATCCCGGAGCTCTTTCAGCAGTTTTTCAAACAACCGGGCGAGATCCTTTTCCTCCGGGCTTCCGGTCAGTTCCACCATGAATTTGTATTCCATCACCCCCACCAGCATAAGCGGCAGGAGCCTGTAGATCATGACCCCGGCCGAGCTGGGCTGATTGAAAACAAGCCCTTTTTTTGCAAGGCTGGTGGCCAGCTGCTCAACTTTTTGCGCGGCAAACCCGCTCGATTCCACGAGTTGGTCAGTGGTTTGCGAAGGCTTTTCACGGAATGCATATATCAGGTCGAGCTCTTCTTCATTATTCCCGACAACGGCAACAACAATGGCAATCGCCGTATCACTTAGCGGAAACGCCACCATTCCCTGTTTACAGATCACGCCGGCGGCTCTTTTGAACTTTTCCTCCAGACTGATTTGTGTCATCAAAATCCTCCCCTTGTCTAATCGGCATCTATCTGCAAGAACGAAAGGAATATCCCCAAGATATTTGAATGCTTAGCAGGAAATTTCGAATCGTTTCCAGACTTTTTATGCCATGGTTAAAACTTTATCGGTTTTTGTATCAACATTTGGTTGTCCAGGTCAATGACTGATGAAACTATAAAAATGAATTGCACAGCGGCATAAAGAGGGATACCGGCCTGGGGGCGCGGTTTTGGGCCAACAGATAATCAGGCAAAATTACCGAAAGGTCGCCGCCTCGGGAAATCCGTGCCTCAGGGCCAGCTTCTCGAACATTTGCGCCAGCCCGGCCCCCAGCGAAAACACGGAGCCGATATCAAGGTTGTCGTCCGCAGATTTGTCGAAGAAAAGATTGAGGCTGGATTCGAGACCGTCTTCCGGGCGCCAGTAACAGATCATCAGCGGAACCCTGGGCAGGGGGTGCAAAACCACGGATATATCGGATTCGAATTGCTTTTCCACCTGCTTGCCGCTGAATATGTGAACCAGGTCGTCAAAAAGCTCGGTGTAGGTGTCGGCCACTTTTTTCATGGGCTCTTCGCAGCGCTTCTGAAACAACGAATAGCGCTCCTTGCCGTCCTTCAGCTCCCGAAACGAAGCCCAGTTTCCGGATGCCGCCCGGCCTTTGCCATAAAGGACATAGCTGAAAACCGGGATAACCACCCAGGGATTGATATGGATGTCCGCATGGAGGTTGCCCCTGGTATCAACGCTGAAATTCTTGCCGAGCACCTTCAGGGTCAGTTTGTCGCCCGAGAAATCGGCCCCGATTCGTTTGGCAGCGTCAGCCAGGTCAAGGCCGGCGACCTTGCTTTGCAGCTTTCGCATGGTTTCGTCCCGCTCCTGTTCGACGGTATGCCGCTCTCCGGTCTGCCCGCGATAGCGCTCAATGGTTTCACGATCCAGTTTCGGGCACTGGCCGATCTTCTTTTGCCCCATGAAAACCGCACCGGCAAAAGCAAGACAGGTCTTTTGGCCGCACTCGCGACAATTGGACTTGTCGAGCAGTTTAAAGATTTCCATGGCGTTTTTGGGATGCGGCATATGGTTTTATCCTATTATTGGCTGGAAGACACAATTTTTTTATTTTAAGGTACAAATGATGGTGTCGTTTGTCAACGCCCGCCTGAACACTATCCATGGCCACGTCGTTTAAACAGGTAATTTATATCTGAGTCAGTTAGAGTCTACTTTGACGTTACCCGGATAAGAATATGGTTGAAATGTACAGCGCCGTCATCGAGCCGGATTCGTCCGGGACCTTTGTGGGATCATCCTATGCCTTGGCCACCCCCAGGGACTGGGCCCGATTTGGCCTCCTCTACCTGCAGAATGGTGTCTGGCAGGGAGAACAGATCTTGGGGCACGGATGGGTTAAGTATACCACCACCCCCACACCGAAAGCACCGTTGGGTGAGTACGGCGCGCATATCTGGTTGAATTCAGGTTCGGCGGATGACCCGGAAAATCGCAGATGGCCCGGCGCTCCCAGGGATGCATTCGCGGCTTTGGGATTTCAGGAACAAAAAGTCATCGTTATTCCTTCCAAGAAACTTGTGCTGGTTCGCTTTGGCGCAACGTCGGACAGAAAGTCGTGGAACACGGATGAATTCATAAAGAATATTTTAGCGTGCCTGCCCTAACCCGGATAAACCGGAAATCCGAAACTCGCCTGATCTTATAAAATTGGCCGAAATCCGAAATGGTTCGACAGGCTCACCACCCTGAGCCAGGTCGAAGGGCAAATTCGAATCACCAAAATTCAGATGAAATTAAATTGCGGAGCGAAGCGACATCATTATTCGATGTTCAGCGTTGGACGTTCGATGTTCGATGTTCATTTTTTT
>JAIVWA010000183.1:0-5521 GCA_049190255.1 Gammaproteobacteria bacterium
TCAATTATATATCATACAGTTACAGTTACTTACGATACAGAATTCAATTTCGATGCAGCATTAATAGAGGCAGGTCAGATTTCGAATCAAGGGGTGAAAATCAATATTTTCATTGACTATACGTTCATTCAATGATATATGTCAAGAAAAAAATGCATTTTTTTATCTTTTTTTAAAAAATTAAATATGGCTCAATGAGATAGTCGTTTTCAAAGGCCTAAAACGAAAGGATTCATTTTGGCTGCCCTGAAAAAACCAAATGCTATCACACGTGCGGAACAGAAAAAGCTTACCCGTCAAAAAATTATCGATGCAACCTTCGCTGTTATTGCAAAAGAGGGATTCTCAGATGTCACTATGGCCAAGGTCGCAGAAACCGCCGGTCTTTCAAGGGGCATAGGCAATTTCCATTTCCAAAGCAAGGAGCAACTTCTTATAGAAACCCTTCGAACTATACAAAGAGAATTTGACGTCGCCTGGACCAGCGCCGTTGCTCAAGCAGGTCCTTCACCCGTCGACCAATTAAGGGCCCTCATCCGATCATTGTTAGAGCCACCGATTGCGACTCCAGATAGATTATCTGTCTGGTTTGCTTACTGGGGCGAGATGCCTTCGCGCGCCGCTTATGCGGAAATTTGTGCCGCCCCGGACCGCGAATGGCGAGCTGTAATTGAAAAAATATTACAGCAAATAGCCGCTGACAAATTTAATTCCCACGGGATGAACCTGCAGGCTATCGCCTATTCACTCACGGCTCTGATGACCGGATGCTGGCTCGAATATCTATTATCCCCAGGTTCTTTTAAACCCCAAGATGCCGTTCAGGCCTGTTTTGCCTATCTGGCGAGTTTTTTCCCCGATTTTAAACAGTTAGATGAGACTATTTAGATATTTCAGCCAACCCCTCTTCCATGATAGAAAGACCCTGTTCCAGCTGTTCATCCGTGATAACAAACGGCGCCAGAATCCGTACAATGTTGCCATAGCTCCCACAGACCAGAATCAGCAAGCCCTTGTCGAGACAAAATTCAGCCAGTTGTTTGGCCTCCTCCGCTGCCGGCTCTTTGTTTTCACCCTTGACGAATTCTAGACCGAGCATGGCGCCTAGACCCCGGATTTCACCTATAAGGCTGAATTCCCTCTGCCACTTTTCAAAACGAGACTTCAGTTTCTGACCCAGAGCGACTGATTTGGCCAGCAAATCTTCTTCTTCGAAGGCCTCAAGCACTGCCAGAGCTGCAGCGCAGGCCACCGGATTGCCGCCGTAGGTTCCGCCCAACCCCCAGGCGTGCACCGAGTCCATAATTTCGGCCTTGCCCACAACGGCGGCCAGCGGCATACCGGCCGCCAGGCTCTTGGCAACTGTAATCAAATCAGGCTCGACGCCCCAGTGCTCAATGGCAAACATTTTTCCGGTCCGTCCCATACCGCTCTGGATTTCATCGGCGACAAAAAGGATCCCATTGTCTTGGCAGATTTTCGCCAGTTCCTGGAAATAACCTGGCGGAGGTGCAATAAAACCGCCTTCACCCTGAACCGGTTCGACCACCACGGCCGCCAGAGACTCCGGATCAATCTGTTTGATGAAAACTTCTTTGAGTTTATCGGGGCCAACAACGTCACCGAACGGCATGCGGTAGACTTCCGGTGCAAAGGGACCGAATTTCCATTTATAGGGCTTCACCTTGCTGGTCATTGTCAT
The DNA here is from genome assembly GCA_049190255.1 of Gammaproteobacteria bacterium. Taxonomy (GTDB): domain Bacteria; phylum Desulfobacterota; class Desulfobacteria; order Desulfobacterales; family JAFDCJ01; genus JAFDCJ01. Next base: position 1,703 of record JAIVWA010000183.1, read on the forward strand.
GGTGAGCAACGTGCGGCCGTGATAGGCATTATCGAAAACGAGAATTGCCGGTCGTTTGGTGTAGTAGCGTGCAATTTTCACGGCATTTTCCACCGCCTCGGCCCCACTGTTAAAAAATGCTGCTTTTTTGGGGAAATCCCCCGGTGTGATATGACAAAGTTTTTCCGCCAACCTTACCGCCGACTCATAGGGATTTACCATGAAACAGGTATGCGTGAGTCGCTCCGCCTGCTCCTTGATAGCGGCAACCACTTTCGGGTGGCTGTGACCGACATTCATCACGGCAATGCCGCCGGCAAAGTCAATATATTCCTTTCCTTCGACATCGCGCAGAATAGCGCCTTGAGCGGACTCTACAAATTGAGTGGTTACGGTGCCGACACCGCCGGAGATATAATCGGACCTTAGTTTAAGTAATTGTTCGTTTGATAATTGGCCCATTGTTCCTCCTTTACGGGATTGCATGTTACAGGTTAGTACCTTAGTAATTATTTTTATGCCTTTCATGGCAAAATTTCTTCGTACTAACAGCTTACCGGATTCATGGTAGCGGAATACTGGAATGGTGGAATAGTGGAATAATGGGTTTTAATCGGAATAGGATCTATTAAATTTAAAATTGACCTGATCCCTATTTATGACCCAATATTCCAGCTTTCCAATATTCCAACATTCCAGTGTGTTGCATGCAGGCGCTTTATGGATAATGCAATGATTGCCTGTTTGGTTCCGGCTTGTCCGGGTTGAGCCTTTCAGCCTGAATCCACGTTTTGAATCAAGGCCGGGCCGGAAGGGCCTCTCTGGAGTTCCATCGTGGAGCTGTTCCGGGCCTTGAGATGTTTTTTGAGATAATTAAGGGCCTCTTGGCTCTTGATCCGGTCGCCGCAGGTAAAAATGTCCAGGGCCGAATATCCGTATTCGGGCCAGGTGTGGATGGAAAAATGAGATTCGGCCACGACCACGATCCCGCTGACTCCGTCGGGTGGGAAAAGATGAAAAAAAGACCGGATAATGGTGGCCCCGGAAAGTCGGACCGCTTCGATCAGGTGTTTTTCCACGGCCTTCAAATCGGATATAATCCTGCTGTCACAATCAAACAGCTCGATTATCAGATGCTTGCCCAGCCTGTCCATCAAGTCTCTCCTGCAAACACAAACCACAGACCTCGTTGAATAGTTTACGATATCTGAACCATAGATAATTATGAAGGTTTTGGCAAATGGTAATTTGGAGACGTTAATTACCGGGGAAAAACGGTTTCGCGGTTGAAATGGTGGGGCAGAAACGGATAGTTGACAAGCATCATGCATTCTGTTAGATATAAATCAACCTTTAAAATTCCGATTAAACCCATTGGCTGTTCGTTTTGGGCACCCTGTACCGTTAAATTCAAAGGCGCGGATGATAAAAGGAAATCGACCTATGTCTCGATTCTCTATTCTCTTTTTAGCCCTGGTCCTGGCGGCCACGTTTCTTCACGGATGCGGCGGCCAGCGACTCCCCATTGACATCATCAAAAAAGACCTCCGGGATGTCCCGTCCTATTCCATAAACCTCGAAGATATGGATGAAACGGGCACCTTTTTCAAGTCTTATTACCAGAAATACCGTATCGTGCAGGGAGATCAGACCGGTACAACCGATTGGATGAAGGTGCCTGAAGATTACTATCAAAAAAACGAAAACTTCCTGGGCATGACGCTGTTGTCCAAGAAGGACGGTCAATATGACACTTCCGTGGGACCTCCCGGCTACAACTATGTTGGCGATGAACAATACGGGAAATGGCAGCGCGATTCCAGCGGTAATTCTTTCTGGGAATTTTACGGTAAATATGCCCTCCTTTCCCATCTGCTCGGCGGTTCCCGGGTTTACCGGACCGACTACAATACCTATCGGGATTATGGCCGTCAAGGACGGCCATATTACGGGCGCAACAAACAATACGGCACCAGCGGCCGTCTGACCAAGAGCCAGAAACCCAATTTTTACTCTCGGCGAGCGGCCAAAGTCAGGGCCTCAAAGACATCGTTTTCACAAAGGGTGAATCAGCGTATCGGAAAGACCCGGTCCGGTTATGGCAGCCGGAGTTCTAGTAGGGGGAAATAGGCCATGGACCTTGACAACCTGGTTTCAGCGGCGATCTTCATCATCGCTTTCTTCATCTTCTTTCTTATCGGCAAGATCATCAACGACTTGCTCCACCGGGAATACAAGCTCAATTTCGAACTGGTGGAAAAAGACAATGCCGCCCTGGCCCTGGCCGTGGTCGGCTACTATTTCGGCCTGGTCCTGGCTATCGGCGGGACCATTGCCGGGCCCAGCGCCGGGCTGGTTGAAGATTTGTACGACCTCGTTATCTATGGCATTTTAAGCATCATACTACTCAATATCTCCTGGTTTTTGTGCGATAAACTCATCCTTTTTAAGTTTCGAGTCAGCGAAGAACTCATTCGTGACCATAACCAGGGAACCGGCGTGGTCTCAGCCGGTATCAGCGTGGCCTCCGGCTTTATCATCTACGGCGCCGTTTCGGGTGAAGGCGGGAGTATCTGGACAGTCCTGGTCTTCTGGGCCTTAGGTCAGGTCCTCCTTATCCTGGCTGGATTGGTTTACGAACGGATCACGCCTTACAACATCCACGAGCAAATCGAAAAAGACAACGTGGCCGCCGGAGTGAGTTTCGCCGGTGCCCTGGTGTCCATCGGGGTCATTATCGGTCTGGCCGGAGAAGGTGACTTCACGGCCTGGTCCGTCGATCTGCCTGTTTATTTAGGTTTTGCCGTACTGGGGCTTATCCTGCTGCCCATAATCCGCCTGCTGACCGATAAGGTGCTCCTGCCCACGGTAAAGCTTGCGGACGAAATTGCGGCCCAGGAAAAACCCAATGTCGGCGCGGCCTATATCGAGGCCTTTTCCTATATTGCCGCAGCCTTTATCATCAGCTGGTGTGTCTAAGCCTCGCGCTGTAAGCGCCGTCCTGAAGATTTCCATCTTTGCCACCGGCCTGGCCGGTATCGTCGCCGAATTCGTTCTGTCAACCCTGGCTACCTATATTATCGGTAACGCGGTCCTGCAGTGGACCCTGGTAATGTCCCTGATGTTTTTCGCCATGGGGCTGGGTAGCCGGGTCAGCTTGATCTTCCGTCATAAGCTCCTGGATACCTTCATCCTCATTGAATTTAGCCTTTCCCTGCTGTGTGCCTCAACCGCCATCATGGCCTACGGCCTGGCCGCCTACACCGTATACACGAGCCTGCTCATCTATACCCAGGCCTTTTTCATCGGATTGTTCATCGGTCTGGAAATACCCCTGGTCATCCGATTGAACGATACCTATCAAGAACTACGGTCAAACATTGCCGCCATCATGGAAAAGGATTATTACGGCGCCCTCCTGGGCGGCCTCTTGTTTGCCTTTTTTGCCCTGCCTTATCTCGGGCTGACCTATACGCCCATTGCCCTGGGGGTTATTAATTTCCTCGTGGCCTCTCTGCTGCTCTGGCAATTTTTCGACCTCATCGGCCGGAAAAAGCTGTTGGTATCGAGTTTTGTCGTCTCTTTGAGCGTCCTGATGGCTCTGGGAGTTCTGTCCAAACCGATTATCCTATACGGGGAACAGAGGCAGTTTCGGGACAAGGTCATCTTTACCAAACAGACCCCGCACCAGAAAATCGTGATCACTCAGTGGAAAAACCATTATTGGCTTTATATCAACGGCCAGGAGCAGTTCAGCACCTTCGATGAGGAGAAATATCACGAGCCTCTGGTTCATCCGGCTATGAATCTGACTGCGGACCGGCAAAAGATTTTGATCCT